>DATGUT010000289.1:0-4952 GCA_035301185.1 Salinisphaeraceae bacterium | reverse complement strand
TGAGTGCATTTTAGGCAGCAACCCTCTGGGGCGAGGCCATTTTGGCGCAATACGGCATTACCGCTTGCTTATGCAGCGCTGCTATAAGGCGCTCGTCGCGCCTTGTCTTGCAGCAAAATGGCCGCTGCTGTGCGGATCGGGAAATGCGAAAAAGGCTCTAGTCTACCCCAAGCCGCAGGCGAGTCAGGTGGAGGCAGGCGCCGCGTCAGTAGAACCCGCGCCGGCGGATTGATGGGCGAGGCGCCAAGTTGGCAACAATCCATGGCATGATAAACGCTGTAGGAGATGGGCCATGACGACAGCAAGCTACGCGCAAGGGCCGAACAAGCCCGCTTTATTGGAACAGACCATCGGGCATTGCCTGGATGAGGCGGCCGGCAATCATCCCGATATCGAGGCGCTGGTCAGCCGCCATCAGGATCTGCGCTACACCTATGCCGAGTTTCAGGAGGAAACCGATCGCGTGGCCCGGGCCTTGATGGCGTTTGGCATTCAGCATGGCGAGCGGGTCGGTATTTGGGCGCCCAACTGCGCCGAGTGGTGCATTACTCAGTTCGCGACCGCCAAAATGGGCGCCATCCTGGTCAACATCAACCCGGCCTATCGCACCAGCGAGCTGGAGTACGCCCTCACCCATTCCGGTGTCTCCACCCTGATCACCCAGGGAGCCTTCAAGACCTCCAACTATGTCGAGATGCTGTGCGAGCTGGAGCCGGGCTTGATTGAGGCCGAGCCGGCTGCTTTCCAGGCCCAGCGCATGCCGCAGCTGAAACACGTCATTTGCCTCGATGCGGACCGCAGCACGCCGGGCATGTGGACTTGGGAGGACCTGCGCGAACAGGCCTCGCGGGTGAGCGTCGAGCAACTGGCCGCCCGCCGGCAGGAACTGGATCGCAATGATGTCATCAACATCCAGTACACCTCGGGTACCACGGGCCGGACCAAGGGTGCCTCGCTGACTCACCGCAACATCCTCAACAACGGCTTTTTCGTGGCCGAAGGCATGAACATCCAGCCGGGCGATGGCATTGTCATCCCGGTGCCGCTGTATCACTGCTTCGGCATGGTCATGGGCAACCTGGGGGCCATCACCCACGGTGCCACCATCATTTATCCCAATGATGGTTTCGATCCGCAGCTGACGCTGGAGGCGGTGCAGGCGGAGCAGGCCAATGCCCTGTATGGCGTGCCGACCATGTTCATTGCTGAGTTGGAGCTGCCCGATTTCGATCGCTTCGACCTGTCCAGCCTGCGTACTGGAATCATGGCCGGGTCCAATTGCCCGGTGCAGACCATGAAAGATGTCATCGAATACATGAACATGGAGGACGTGACTGTCTGCTACGGCCAGACCGAAACGAGTCCGGTGACTGTACAGACCCTGCCGGATTCTCCCTTCGACAAGCGCGTGGCCACCGCCGGCACGGTGCATCCGCATGTGGAGATCAAGCTGGTTGATCCGGGCACCGGCAAGACCGTGCCGCGCAACACCACCGGTGAATACTGCACGCGGGGTTATTCCGTCATGCGCGGCTATTGGAACAACGATGAGGCTACTGCTGAGGCGATCGACGCCGATGGCTGGATGCACAGCGGCGACCTGGCCACCATGGATGATGACGGCTATGTCGCCATCACCGGGCGCATCAAGGAAATGATCGTGCGCGGTGGCGAAAACATTTATCCGCGGGAGATCGAAGAGCACCTCAACACTCATCCGGATCTGTCGGATGCCTATGTATTCGGCGTACCCGACAACAAGTATGGTGAAGAGGTGGCCGTTTGGGCCCGACGCAGGGCGGATTCGCAGGTTGACGAGGAAGGTGTGCGCGAGTTTTGCCGCGTCAGCATCGCCCACTACAAAGTGCCGCGGTACGTGAAATTCGTGGATGATTTCCCCATGACCGTGACCGGCAAGATTCAGAAATTCCGCATGCGCGAAATGGCGACCAAAGCGCTCGGGCTGGAGTAAGCCCGGTACGTCGCCCGGCGGCCTCGGTGCAACTGCATTGTCTGTATACTGCCGCCGCTGCTGGCATGGCCGCCATCGACAGCATCAGCACCTTGATTCATGACACCGAGGCATCGGCCGCCGCTTGCCATGGCGCCCGCGCCCCAAGGCGATCCCATTCAGCGCGGGAAGGTTAACCCATCCGCCGAGCCAGAGGTCAGCGTTATATGTCATAATCGCGGGATCTGTTGCAGTAGCATGACTCAGGCCCACGAGTCTCTGATAAGCTTGAGGCGGGCATGTTCGCTGGCGGACGAGATCATAACCAGGCGGCAACAGGCATGCCAGCATCTGCTAGTGATTGGCCTCCCTGTTGTCGGTAACGACAAGACACCCTGCATTGGGTTGATTCGCTGACACCGGAGGTGGACCTAATCATGAGCTGGACTTCGCTGGACTTCAGTCTGGGTGAGGACATCGAGCAACTGCGCGATCTGGTGCAGAAGTTTGCCGCCAACGAAATCGCCCCCCGGGCGGCGCAAATCGATCAAGACAACGAGTTTCCCAATGAGCTGTGGCCGCAGTTCGGCGACATCGGCCTGCTCGGGCTGACCGTCGAAGAGGAATACGGTGGCACCGAGCTGGGTTATCTGGCGCACGTGGTGGCGATGGAGGAGATCTCGCGCGCTTCGGCCTCGGTCGGCCTGTCCTACGGTGCGCACTCCAATCTGTGCGTCAACCAGTTGCGCATCAACGGCAATGAAGAGCAAAAACGCAAGTATTTGCCGCCGCTGGTCTCCGGCGAGCACATTGGCGCGCTGGCCATGTCCGAGCCCGGCGCCGGCTCGGACGTGGTCGGCATGCAGCTGCGCGCCGAGGAAGCCGGCGATCACTACCGGCTCAACGGCAACAAGATGTGGATCACCAACGGCCCCGACGCCGACACGCTCGTCGTCTACGCCAAGACCGATCCCGCGGCCGGCTCGAAAGGCATCACCGCCTTCATCATCGAACAGGATTTCGCCGGTTTCAGCACGGCGCAGAAGCTCGACAAGCTCGGCATGCGCGGCTCCAACACCTGCGAGCTGGTGTTCGATGACTGCCGCGTGCCCAGGGAAAACGTGCTCGGCGAAGTCGGGCGTGGCGCCGCCGTGCTCATGTCGGGGCTTGATTACGAGCGCGCCGTGCTCGCCGGCGGCCCACTCGGCATCATGGCCGCCTGCCTGGACACGGTCGTGCCCTATGTGCACGAGCGCAAGCAGTTCGGCCAGCCGATCGGCGAGTTCCAGCTGATGCAGGCCAAGCTCGCCGACATGTACGTCGGCTTCAATGCCTGCCGGGCCTATGTCTACACGGTCGCGAAAGCCTGCGATCGCGGCGAGGCGACACGCAAGGACGCCGCCGGCGCCATCCTGTATGCCGCCGAAAAGGCCACCTGGATGGCCGGCCAGGCGATCCAGGCGCTCGGCGGCAACGGCTACATCAACGAATTCGACAGCGGCCGCCTGTGGCGCGATGCCAAGCTGTATGAAATCGGTGCCGGCACCTCCGAGATCCGGCGCATGCTGATCGGGCGCGAACTGTTTCGGGAAAGCGCCTGATCATGAGCATCATCGAATCGAAGATCCGCACCGGCAGCGACGCATATCGCGCCAACCACGAGGCCATGCAGGCACTGGTCGACGAACTGCGCACGATCACCGCGCAGACTGCCGTCGGCGGCTCCGAGTCCGCACGCAAGCGCCACGCCGAGCGCGGCAAGCTGCCGGCGCGCGAGCGCATCGACCGCCTGCTCGATCCGGGCAGCCCGTTTCTGGAGTTGTCGCCGCTGGCGGCGCACGGCATGTACGGCGGCGACATTGCCGCCGCCGGCATCGTCACCGGTGTCGGGCGCGTGCAGGGGCGCGAGTGCGTCATCGTCGCCAACGATGCCACGGTCAAGGGCGGCACGTATTTCCCGATCACGGTGAAAAAGCATTTGCGTGCCCAGGAAGTGGCGCTCGACAATCACTTGCCGTGCGTGTATCTGGTGGACTCCGGCGGTGCCTATCTGCCGCTGCAGGACCAGGTGTTCCCGGATCGCGAGCATTTCGGGCGCATTTTCTACAACCAGGCCAACCTGTCGTCCCAGGGCATCCCGCAGATCGCCTGTGTCATGGGCTCCTGCACCGCCGGTGGCGCCTACGTGCCCGCCATGTCGGACGAGGCCGTGATTGTGCGCAACCAGGGCACGATTTTTCTCGGCGGCCCGCCGCTGGTCAAGGCCGCCACCGGCGAAGAGGTCAGCGCCGAGGAGCTGGGCGGCGCCGACGTGCACACGCGCCTGTCCGGGGTGGCCGATCATCTGGCCGAAAACGACAGCCACGCGCTGGCCCTGACCCGGCGCATCCTGGCCCACATCGGCCAGCGCCGCGCTTCGGTGCAGCCGCCCAATGCGCCGGAGGCGCCGCGGTATGATCCAGCGGAGCTGTACGGCGTCATGCCGCCCGATCTATACAAGCAGTTCGATGTGCGCGAAGTCATCGCCCGCATCGTCGACGGCTCGCGCCTGGACGAGTTCAAGACCCGCTACGGCTCGACCCTGGTCACCGGCTTCGCCCATATCCACGGCTATCCGGTCGGCATCATCGCCAACAACGGCGTGCTGTTCTCCGAATCGGCGCAAAAGGGTGCCCATTTCATCGAGCTGTGCGCCCAGCGCCACATCCCGCTGCTGTTCCTGCAGAACATCAGCGGCTTCATGGTCGGGCGCCAGTACGAAAACGAAGGTATTGCCCGCCATGGCGCCAAGCTGGTCACGGCCGTGGCCACCGCCAACGTGCCCAAGTTCACGCTCATCATCGGCGGCTCCTACGGCGCCGGCAACTACGGCATGTGCGGGCGCGCCTACAGCCCGCGCTTTCTCTGGACTTGGCCGAATTCGCGCATTTCCGTGATGGGCGGTGAGCAGGCCGCCAACGTGCTCGCCACCGTGCGCCGGGATCGGCTGGAGGCGCGCGGC
>DATGUT010000288.1:0-9210 GCA_035301185.1 Salinisphaeraceae bacterium | reverse complement strand
TCGACTCGGCTTCCTGCTGTACAAAGCCGGGTTCACGCCCGGCTTTTCCATTCCTGACCGGCCCCATCCGAGCTGGTGACCGCGGCCAGACATTGCCTGATCCGGAGCTGCCCTATGGCCACAACTCGCCCATTACGCAGCGCCTATGCGTGGTCTTGTGCCATTCCGACGCGCTGGATGGACAACGACATCTACGGCCACGTCAACAACGTGACTTATTATTCCTATTTTGACACCGTAGCGAACCGCTACCTGGTGGAGGTCGGCGAACTGGACATTCATGCCGGTGCGGTCATTGGCCTGGTCGTGGAATCGCAATGCCACTATCACCAGGCAGTCGCGTTCCCGCAGCAGCTGGCCGCCGGCCTGCGGGTCGAGCGCCTGGGTCGGCGCGCGGTCACCTACGGCATCGCCATTTTTGCCGAACACGAGCCAGCAGCCGTCGCCCATGGCCATTTCGTGCATGTCTTCGTTGATCGGCAGACCCGGCGCCCGGTAGCCATTCCGGCTGCGCTGCGCGCGGCCCTGGCCCGGCTGCAGCCGGATGCGGCGAGTTGATGGCAGCCCAAGTCGCTCGCATCAGGCACTGTCATCTTCGGCATCGATGCTGGCCTGGATCAGCGGCGGCACGCCGGGATTGCCCTGCTTGTGATCGCGGGCCAGCGCCGCGCGCACCAGCAGCATCAGCGTGATGGGCGTGGTCACGAGCACGCAGGCGGCAATCAGCACGATGTGCAGAACGGGCCGCCCTTTGGCCAGAGAGAAAAACACAACCGCCGCGGCCACCATCAGATACAGACCCACCGTGGCGGCGAGCGTCGGTGCATGCACGCGCTGGTAAAAGCGCTGCAGCTGCAGCAGGCCGATGCAGCCGATCAAGGCCAGCAATGCGCCGGCAAATGCCAGCGCGCCAACCAGTAGTGCCGCCCAGGGCGGCAGCGCCGCCAGCTGATTCATTCGATGACCTCGCCGCGCAGCAGGAACTTGGCGAACGCCGAGCTGCCGGCAAAACCCAGCAAGGCAATGATCAGCGCCGCCTCGACATACAGCAGGCTGCCGGTACGCATGCCAATGCTCAGCAGCAATAAGATGGCATTGACATACAAGGCATCCAGCGCCAGCACCCGATCCTGGGCGCGCGGGCCGCGCAGCATGCGGATCAGGGCACAGCCCATGGCCAGCAGCAGCAGGATCTGGGCGCCGACGATGGCAGCGCCGGCAATGCTGTAACTCATGGAAATATCTCCAGTAGCGGCTGTTCATAGCGTTGCTTGATGTCTGCGATCCAGCCCTGCTCGTCAACCAGGTCAAGCACATGGATCACCAGCATGCTGGAGCGCGAATCATGGCTCACCCAGATGGTGCCCGGGGTGGAGGTGATGATGCAGGCCAGCATCGCCAAGGCATAGGGATTCTGCAACTGCAACGGGATGGTGACAAAGCCCGAATGAAAATCCCGGCGCTGCGACAGCAGCAGCGTGGCGACGGCGATGTTCGAGCGCACGATGTCACCGAACACGCGCAGCAGCAGACGCAGCAACAGCAGCGGCCGGCGCACGCGCACCGCGGGCGGCTGCAGCCGCTCCAGCACGCGGCACAGCACCAGGGCCAGCAGCAGGCCGAGCACGATGGTGCCCGGCGCCAGGCTTTGCTGCAGCAGCACCCAGGCCAGCAGCAGGAACCCGGCCAACAGCGGATGCGCGAGCCAGCGCCTCATGGGTCATCACCCTCGTCCGCCGGCAGCACCGCCTGGATATAATAGTGCTCGGGCGCATGCACTTGGCGCGCCGTGGCGCTGAGGTAAGCCCACGGCGCGGCGACCACAAACGTGAACACGGTGCAAATGCCCAACAGGACGATGACGGCCGCCGTCTCGCTGGTGCGCACGTGCGGGAAAGTCCACTCCGTATCAGCCCAGAAAATCTGGATGCCGGCGCGGCACAATGCGATCAGGGTGCACAGCCCGGCGGCGATGATGAGCGCAAACAACAGCCGGGCGCCGGCCCCCGCCGCCAGCATGGGCGCCAGCATGGCAAACTTGGCCAGGAAGCCGGCCAGCGGCGGCAGGCCTGCCAGCAGCAAGGCGCAGATCAAGAAACAGCTGCCCAGGATGACGATTGGCACCGGCGTGGTCACCAGCCGCTCATCCTCCTCGGCATACAGTGGCGTGTCGGTCGGATTGTACGGCTCGAGCTGGCCTTCGTCGTCGGGCTCCACCTGCACCACGATCAGGCCAGTGAGCAGGAAAAAGGCGGCGATGCCCAGCACCGAGATCACCAGGTAGGCCAGCGCCCCGGCGGTGACGGCCGGTTGCTGCAGGGCAATGGCACCCACCAGCGTGCCGGACGACACCAGCACATAATAGCCCGCCAGCCGGCCCAGCTCGCGGGCACCGAGCATGCCGATGCTGCCCACTGCCAGAGTGACGATGCCGGCCCACAGCAGCCAATCGCTGCCAAAATGCGCCGAAGCGGCGCCAGCACCGGCGCCGAACAGCAGCAGGCTGAGCCGCAGCAGCACGTACACGCCAAGCTTGGTCATCAACGCGAACAGCGCCGCCACTGGTGGTGTCGCCGCACCATAGGTCCGCGGCAGCCAAAAGCCCAGCGGCCATACCGCGGCCTTGATCAGGAAAGCCATGCCGAGCAGCGCCGCGCCCACGTGCAGCAACGTGCGGGCGGCGTCACTCATCGTGGGCAGCAGCCGCGCCAGCACGGCCATGTTGAGACTGCCCGTGGCCGCGTAGATCAGGCTGACACCGAGCAGGAACAGCAGCGAGGCAGCCAGGTTGATGACGATGTAATGCAGGCTGGCGCTGACCCGGCGCGGGCCTGAGCCATACAGCGCCAGGCCGTACGAAGCGGCCAGCAGCACCTCGAAGAACACGAACAGATTGAACAGATCGCCGGTCAGAAACGAGCCGTTGAAGCCGACCAGCAGCAACTGCATCAGTGGCTGCATGAATACGCCCATGAAGCGCCAGCGCCCGAGGGCATAAGGCATGACGGTCAGCGCCAGCACCGCCGTGAGCAGCAGCATCAGCACCGCCAGGCGATCGACCACCAGCACGATGGCCAGATGCGCCGGCCAGCTGCCGAGGTTGTAGACGAGCGTGCGATCGGCAGTCGTGCCGGGATCGACGACTACGCACAGCAGCGCGATCGCCACCAGCACCAGCAGCAGGCACGAGGCCAGGCTCAGGAACGCGCGCAGGCGCCAATGCCGGCTGCCGGTCAGCAACTGCAGTGCCGCGGTGGCGAGCGGAATCAGGATCGGAGCAATGGCCAGATGCGCACTCATGGCGGGCCATCCTCGCCATCGACATGATCGGTGCCGGTCAGGCCACGCGAGGTCAGCAGCACGACCAGGAACAGTGCCGTGGTGGCAAAACCGATGACGATGGCAGTCAGCACCAGCGCCTGCGGCAACGGATCGGCATAACTGGCAAGATCGACCAGGCCGTCGCGCAGCACCGGCGCGGCGCCACTGCGCAGGCCGCCGCTGGCAAAAATGAACAGGTTGACGGCATAGGACAGCAGCGTCAGCCCGATGATGACCTGGAACGTGCGCGGGCGCAGCAGCAGCCACAATCCCGAGCCGCCCAGCACGCCGATGCCGAGTGCGAGCACGAGTTCCATCAGCTGCCCCGCTCCGACTTGCGCGCCAGGCGCACCGGCGGCGCCGGGCGGCGCAGCGACTGGTGCGCCAGCACCACCAGGATCAAGGCGCTGGTGCCGACGACGACGGCAAACACGCCGACATCGAACAGCATTGCGCTGGTCAGCGGCAACGGGCCGAGCACGGGCAGCTGCAAGGTGTCGAAATGGGAAGTCAAAAACGGACGCCCGGCCAGCAGCGCGCCCAGTCCGGTGGCAAGCGCCAGCAACAGGCCGGCGCCAATCCAGCGCACCGGCGCCACCCGCAGGTGCGCCTCGACCCAGCGCGCGCCACGCGCCATGTACAGCACGATCAGCGCAATCGCCAGAGTAATGCCGGCGGCAAAGCCGCCGCCCGGCAAATCATGGCCGCGCAGCAGCAAATGCACACCGAACAAAGCGATCAGCGGCGTGATGAACAGGATCAGCAGGCTGGGCACGGCCAGATAATCGGCCACCGCGCCCGTTTTGGCGCTGCGCCCTGCCCCGGCTTGCTTGAGTTGCTGGAAATAGCGCTGCTGCGTCGTCATGCCGATACTCTCCGCAGCCGGACGAAAGCGGCGCAGCAGGGCGAACACCGACAGCGCCACGATCGCCAGCACGCTGATCTCACCGAGTGTGTCGAGCGCGCGAAAATCGACCAGGATGACGTTTACCACGTTGCGTCCACCGCCGCCGGGCTCGGCCTGCTCGAGAAAAAACCGGGATACCGGATCGGCGACCGGATGCAGCATGGCGGCATAGGCGAGGCTGCTCAAGCCAGCGCCGGCGACAATGGCGAGCAGCAGATCGCGCCAGCGACGCAGGCGTGCACGCTGGCTGACCGGCGCGATGCCGGGAATGCGCCGCGGCAGCCAGCGCAGGCCCAGCAGGATGAGAATGGTGGTCACCGATTCCACCAGCAGCTGCGTCACCGCCAGGTCCGGCGCCGACAGCCAAACGAAGTTGATGCACACCACCAGGCCTGCGGCGCCGGTCAGGGTCAGCGCTGCCAGGCGATGGAACTTGGCCTGCGTGGCAGCGCCGATGGCACTGGCGCCACCGATGAGCCAGAGCAGAACGAAAGCAGGATCAATGCCCTGCTCAGGCACCGGCGCGAACGGCAGCGGCGCCAGCAACAGCACCACGAAGCTGGCGAGCACGGCGATCAACAGCAGCTGCAGTTGCAGGCGCCGTTCCGGAAACAGCCGGCTCTGCCAGCCCGGCAGGGTCGCGGTCAGCCACACCAGCAGGCGCTCGAACACCAGGCGCGCGCTCAGCCAATGGGTCAGCGGCGGCTCGCTGAAGCGGGCGAAGCGGCGCCGGAAGGCAAAATAAAACAGGCAGCCGATGGCAAACGCGAGCATGCTCATGAGCAGCGGCGCCGTCCAGCCATGCCAGATTCGCAGGCTGTAGCTCGGCAGTTGCGGCCCCAGCACCGCCACCGCCGCGGCGCGCAGCGTGGGCCCGATGATCAGCGCCGGCATAATGCCTACGGCCAGGCAAATCAGTGCCAAGAGACCGATCGGGAAGCGCATCCAGCGCGGCGGTTCCTGTGGCCGGCGCGGGTAGTCATCGCGCCGAGTGCCAAAGAACGTGCCGCCGATCAGGCGCACCGAATAGGTCACCCCGAGCGCCGCCGCAGCGACGGCCATGAGCGCGGTCGCCACGTCCATGAACAGACCGTGACTGGGACCCAGGGTGACGGCGAAGAACATTTCCTTGGATAAGAAGCCATTGAGCAGCGGCACACCAGCCATGGCGGCGGCGGCAATGATGGCCAGCGTGGCGGTGATCGGCATGACATGGCGCAGGCCGCCCAGGCGGCGCAAATCACGCGTGCCGGCTTCATTGTCCACCGCGCCGGCGGCCATGAACAGTGACGCCTTGAAGGTGGCGTGGTTGACGATGTGGAAGATGGCGGCGGCCGCGCCCAGCCGATTGCCCAGCCCGGCCAGCATGGTAATCAGGCCCAGATGGCTGATCGTCGAATAGGCCAGGATGGCCTTGAGATCATGCTGAAACGAGGCCACCCAGGCACCGCCGAGCAGGGACAGCATGCCGGCGCTGCCGACGATCCAGAACCAGGGCTCGGTGCCGGCCAGCACGGGCCACAGGCGCAGCAGCAGGAACACCCCGGCCTTGACCATGGTGGCCGAATGCAGATAAGCCGACACCGGCGTCGGCGCCGACATCGCCAGCGGCAGCCAGAAGTGAAACGGGAACTGCGCGCTTTTGGCCAGCGCGCCGAGCAGAATGAGCACCAGCAGCGGCACGTACAACGAGCTGGAGCGGATCTGCTCACCCGCCTGCAGAATCACGTCCAGATCATAACTGCCAACCACATGCCCAAGCAGCAGCAGGCCGGCCAAAAGGCACAGGCCGCCGGCGCCGGTGACGATCAGCGCCGTGCGCGCCGCATCGCGCGCCGACTCCCCCTGATGCCAATAGCCGATCAGCAAGAACGAGAACAGGCTGGTCAACTCCCAGAAAAAAGCCAGCTGGATGACATTGCCGGCAAGCACGATGCCCAGCATGGCGCCCATGAACGCGAGCAGCAGGGAGAAAAACCGCACCAGCGAGTCTTCGCTCGGCATGTAATAAACGGCATAAATGCCGACCAGCAGGCCAATGCCGCAAATAAGCAGCAAAAACATCCAGGCGAGGCCGTCCACGCGCAGGATGAACTCCAGCCCGAGAGCCGGCGCCCAGGGCAAGGACTGGCGCAGCACCTCGCCCTGAGTGATGGCTGGAAGCAGCAGCAGCGTCAGCAGCAGACCGATGGCGGCCGTACCAAGCATCATCCCGGCGGCGCGCCAACGCTGGCTGGCGCTGAGCGCCGGCGTCACCACCGCTGCCACGAAGGGCAGACACAGAATAATGAGTGGCATCAGGTTGTGGTGCATCTATCCCCGATTGCGGTGACAATATCCAACATGTATTGCGCGACTCACCCCATGTTCGCCGCGATCCAGGGCCACGACAGCGAGCGAGCAGCCTCGTTCGCGCCGCCATGCTGCCGGCGCAAGCCGCGCGGTGCGTCGCTTGTATAAGCTGCGCACCATGCGTGATCATAAACCATGCGCCTCGCCTGCGTGCTTGACTCATGCCGGCAGGCACGACGCCTGTGCATGGAGAGATTCATGACGACCCATGAATGGCCTATCCAGCCCCCGCGGCGAATCCTGCTGGCGACGGATCTCGGCAGCCATTCCGACCGCGCCCTCGATCGCGCCGCCCAACTCGCCGGCCATTGGCAGGCCGCGCTGCATGTCGTGCATGCGTTGCGGCCACCAATCGCGCATACCTGGTGGCCATCCAAAGTCAGCGATTTCAGCGTCACCGACGGCGAAATCAAAGCCGTCGAGCGCCAGATCCGGCGTGATCTGCGCGCCCAGATCGACGATCTGCACATCCATGTCGATACCGGCGAGCCCGAACGCGTGATCCTGGACACGGCCGCGCGCCACGGCTGCGAACTGATCATCATGGGCGCCAGCAGCCCCACATTCGCCGGCGTCGTCGTCAACCCCACCAGCGCGCAATTGCTGCGGCGCGCGCCGCAATCCATTCTCATCGTCAAGGCGCGGCCTCACGGCGGCTATCGCCGGGTGCTGATCGGCACCGATTATACCGACGAGTCACGCCACGGCCTGAAAACCGCCGCCGGCTGGTTTGCGGATGCCGAACTGGCCTTGATGCATGTGTTGGACATCCCCTACAAATCACTGTTGCTGGATGGCGGGCGCGGCCGCGAAATCGCGCGCATGGAACGCGCCACCATGGCCGATTTCGTAGCCGAAACGCACCTGCCCCAAGCCCTGCGCCGGCGCATCCAGACGCATGTCGAATACGGTTATCCGGAAATCATGCTGCGCCAGCACGGCATTGACCAAGACATCGACCTGACCGTCATCGGCGCACTGCGCCGTGGGCTGGCCTTCCATATTTTCATTGGCAGCAATGCGGCCCGCATCGTGCAGACCGTGCCCGGCGACATTCTGCTGGTGCGCAAGGCAACGGCGCGCCACGCCGGCTGAATGCATTCGCCTGGCGCCGTTTGCGAACCATTCCCCGAGCCAGGCGCTTGCGGACACTCAGAACTGAATCTTGCCACCGCCGCCCGGTATGCCACCACCCGCCAGGCCGCTGAAATCGCCTTGACCGGGCACCTGGATTTGCTGGCTTTGCTGGCGCTGCAACTCCTTGAGCTCTTCCACGGTGCGCTCGGCGGCGGCATTGACCGCCGCCGGGAACTGGGCAACTGCAGCGGCCAGATTATCCGCCTCCAGCTCGAACGACAGCGGCAGGCTGCCGACCGGCGTCATCAGCGAGGCCTGGCCTTCGTAGCGCACCGTACGGCTGTCATCGTCGGCACCGTCAGCCGTGACCGGAACCAGGCGGCGAATGCTGCCCGCCTTGAGGTCGGTGAAACTCTCTTCCCGATACAGGTTATCGGCGTCGAGCTTGATTTCCGGCATTGAATCCGCCATGGGAATATCCCTTGTTTGCAAATAATGCCGCCAAGGATACCAGCGCCGGCACAATGAACAGAACCCGGTGGCCGCGCGGCTGGTCAATTTCTGCTACCTTTTGGGGATGCAAAAACCGATGAATTACTGCCCCGACTGCGGCGCGCTGATGGAATTTGCCGTGCCGGCAGGCGATGATCGCAAGCGCAATATCTGCACCGCCACCGGCGACATTTTCTACGACAATCCGCGCAATATCGTCGGCTGCATCGTCCGCCACGAAGAGCGCATCCTGCTGTGCAAGCGTGCCATCGCGCCGCGGCTCGGCTTCTGGACCCTGCCGGCCGGCTTCCTCGAACTGGGCGAGAGCCTGGCCGCCGGCGCCGCGCGCGAGACCCGCGAGGAAGCCTGCGCCGAAGTGGCCATCGATGGCTTGTTCAGCCTGCTCAGCATCCCGCACATCGGCCAGGTGCACCTGTATTATTCGGCGCAGTTGCAAAAGCCGGATTTTGCCGCCGGCCAGGAAACGGCCGAGGTCCGGCTGGTGACACCGCAGGAAATCCCCTGGCGCCAGCTCGCCTTCCCCACCGTGTTCCGCACCCTGGAGCTGTACTGCGCGGCCTTGGCTGCAGACCAGTTCGAACTGCATGAGGAAACCATCGCCCGCGACGACTGGCAGCGCATGCGCCTGGACAGCGAACCGCTGCCCTGAACGAGCCGCTTGAATAATGGCGTCACCCGCGCGGATGATGCTGCGCATGCAAGGCCGCCAGGCGCGCCCGCGCCACGTGGGTATAGATTTGCGTGGTCGACAAATCGGCATGCCCGAGCAGCATTTGCACGACGCGCAGATCGGCGCCGTGGTTGAGCAGGTGCGTGGCAAAGGCGTGGCGCAGGCCGTGCGGCGATACATGGGCGCGAATGCCGGCACGCGCGGCATGGCGGCGAATCATGTGCCACACGTTCTGGCGCGTCATGCCGCCGCCGCGCCGGGTGACGAACAGCGCTTCAGAGGGGCGATTATCCAGCAGCGCGGGGCGCGCATAATGCAGATAGCGCTGCAGCCAGTCGAGCGCGGCCTCGCCCACCGGCACCAGGCGCTC
>DATGUT010000287.1:0-4001 GCA_035301185.1 Salinisphaeraceae bacterium | reverse complement strand
ATATCAAGCATGAATTGTCCGCTAACAATGCCCGAAAACAGCCCCGTTTTGCAAGCACCGCAACACGTGCGCCAGAGCCGGATAAGTGCGTCACGACCCCTAACCGGCACACGCAGCCAGCGCCTGCTCGCTGTTGGCCCGGAGCCGGCCTGATGCTGGTCGTGTACATGCGCCTGGATGCGGCGGCAGCGCGCTATCTGCACAGCCTGCCCGCAACCTGGGCGCCGCTTGCCTATCGTGCGCGGCTGGCGCGCAAGACCAGTGCGACTGCTCGGGTGCAAAGCCTGGCCGGCCTCTGGCTGCTGCAGCAGGCGCTGACGCTGACCGGGCGCGCTGCTGCTGTGCTGCAGGGCATCGGCTTCAGCGCACACGATCGGCCACGGCTGGCGGATGGTCCCGCGTTCAGCATCTCCCACAGCGCGCGTTTCGCCGCCTGCGCGATCACCGAGGCAGAGGCCGGTGCCCGCCAAGTCGGACTGGACATCGAGGAGCCCCGACCCGTGGCGCCGGCACGCATGGCGCGCCTGCTGGGCACTGACGAGGAACGGGCGCTGGTCGCCCAGCAGCCGGAACTCTTCTTCGATTACTGGTGCGCGCGCGAGGCCACGGTGAAGGCATCCGGACGCGTCGGCCTGAAGCGCATCAAGCAGGTGCGCATCGAGCCGGGCAAGGCCTGGCTGGACGGGCGCTGTTGGGCACTGCAACCGCTGGCGCTCGCACCCGGCCTGTGCGCCTGCCTGGCTTGCGACGTGGAAAACGAGCCGGTGCGCAGCCGCTGCCTGGCACCAACTGCGCCGAGCTGACGCTCATGGCGTTCTCTGCCGGCGTGCGGCGCCAGCGAATACCGGCGCCTGAACTGAGGCAATGCGCTCACCTGCATGCATAGAACATCAGCGTCAGTCCCAGGCGGCAAAGTACAGCCCTGCATAGACCTTGGGATCGATCAGCATGCCGGCTGCCTGGCATGCCTGCAGCCAGCCATGGGCTTCCTCCAGAGCGACTTTGTGCACGGTAATCTGCTCACTGTCATCGCCGCCGCCAGGGCCGGTTTTGACTAGATCACGGGCGCGGAACAGCACAATCTGCTCGCTGGACAGGCCGGCGCTTGGCGGTCCCGCCATGATCTGCTGCAGGGCTCCGGCCGTGTAGCCGGTTTCTTCCTCCAGTTCGCGCGCGGCGGCGCAGGCGAAGGATTCCTGCTCTGCACCAGCGACATCGCCGACCAGGCCGGCGGGCAGCTCGATGACCGGTTGCGCCACCGGCAGGCGCTGCTGCTCCACCAGCAGCAGTTCATGCGCAGCGGTGACGGCAACAATCACCACAGCCGCGCGGGCGTTGGCGCGCTCCACGAACTCCCAATGCTGGCGGCGGCGCACGCGCAGGAAGTCACCGTCGTACAAGATCTCATCGTCCATCATCACAGGTCCTGCAATTCAAATCGTGGCACATGCCGGCTTATTGTACGGCTGTCATGCTGCTTGCTGGCACGTGCGCAACTGCCGGTTGCGGCGCTCGCAATGCTATTCTGGGCACTGATCCGAGCCAGCAGACAAATGGCATGAGCGAGCAGCAGCATCGAGTCCTGATTGTTGGCGGCGGCGGCCGCGAACACGCCTTGGCGTGGAAAGTGGCCGCGTCACCACGTGTCGCCAGTGTACACGTAGCCCCCGGCAACGCCGGCACTGCAGGCGAGCCGGGGGTGCACAACGTCGCCATTGCCGCCGACGATATCCCGGCGCTGCTCGCGTTTGCCCGCGATCAGACCATTACCCTGACTCTGGTCGGCCCGGAGACGCCGCTGGCGGCCGGCATCGTCGATCGCTTCGCGGCGGCCGGCCTGGCCTGCTTCGGCCCCACGCAGGCGGCGGCGCAACTGGAGGCGAGCAAGGCCTTCAGCAAGAATTTCCTGGCTCGCCACGAGATCCCGACCGCGCAGTACGCCGTGTTTGCCGACTATGGACAGGCCGCGGCCTACATTCGCAGCCAGCCGCTGCCGCTGGTCATCAAGGCGGATGGCCTGGCGGCCGGCAAGGGCGTTTTCATCGCGCACAGCGTGGCCGAGGCACTGACGGCGGCACGCGCCATGCTGGAAGAGCAGCGCTTCGGCGCCTCCGGCGCGCGCATCGTGGTGGAAGCCTATCTGCAGGGCGAGGAAGCCAGTTTCATCGTGCTGGTGGACGGCGAACACGTGCTGCCGCTGGCCTCGTCGCAGGATCACAAGGCGGCGCACGATGGTGATCGTGGCCCGAACACCGGCGGCATGGGCGCTTATTCGCCGGCGCCGGTGGTCACGGCAGCCGTCATCGAGCGGGTCATGACCAGCATCATCCAGCCCACGGTTGCCGGCATGGCCGCCGAAGGTCGACCGCTGACCGGGGTACTGTACGCCGGCCTGATGATTGCCGACGGCAATCCACAGGTGCTGGAGTTCAACACGCGCTTCGGCGATCCGGAAACCCAGCCACTGATGCTGCGCCTGGAATCCGACCTGGTCCCGTTGGTGGAGGCCGCGCTGGCCGGCCGCCTGGATCGCTGCGAGGCACGCTGGCACAAACAGGCCGCACTCGGCGTGGTCATGGCGGCGGCGGGTTATCCGGATACCTGCCGCAAGGGTGATGTAATTACCGATGCCGCTAGCGCGAGCAGCACTGATGTGCATGTATTCCATGCCGGCACGAGCGTGGCAGGAGATGAAATCATCACCAGCGGCGGCCGCGTTTTGTGTGTCTGCGCGCTGGGCGACACCGTGGCCGCCGCGGCCGATCAGGCCTATGCCCGCGCCGCCGGGATCCACTGGCCAGGCGCCTGGTATCGACGCGACATCGGCCATCGTGCCATGCACAGAGAGAAAATTTGACTGCCTTTTTGATCACATCTGCCGCTGGGTACGATGGTGCCGAGCCACTCATCCAGGCCTCTCGCTGGGCGCTCGGCCTTGACCAGCATGAGGAAAACGCTGGGCTTTCTGCGCAACCTTGCTTATCATAAGCCGCATCGGCGCATAACGACCCATCACCTAGCCTCCTGTTTTTACAGGATAACGAGGTTTGCAGTGCCGGCCGGAAGATTGCATTTGCTTACTCTGATCAATACAGTTTTCGAGCCATAAGGAAGGGAGAACGCGACCCACCGACCTCGCGTATACTAGGGCGCCGTCATGACCGAGATCTTCACACAACCGGACGTACTTTGGCCGCTGCTCGTGTACACGGCATGTGTGCTCGGCCTCATCATTTTCCTGCTCGGAGCTTCGCACGTACTGGGCGAGCGCCATTCCACGCCGATGGGCAACATGCCTTACGAATCGGGGATGATCCCGGTTGGCAGCGCCCGCATGCGCTTCTCGGCCAAGTTCTACCTGGTCGCCATCTTCTTCGTGATCTTCGATCTGGAAGTCGTGTTCATCTTCGCCTGGGCCATTGCCGCGCGCGACGTCGGCTGGCTCGGCTACATCGAAGTCATGATCTTTATCACAGTGCTGACTTTGGCACTGGCTTATGCTTGGCGCACCGGTGCCCTCGATTGGGCGCCAAAAGGCCCGCGCGCACAGCGTATCCAGGCCAGGCACAGCAACCCCGAGGCACGTTCAACGTGATGCAACATCTTCACATCCACCTTGTAACCCGACAGGCAGGTCTCTGATGAACTGGTCGCTATCCCGTACCGACAAGAAACCGACACCTGGATCGGCGGACATCAACGGCGACGAGAAATTCCGCCAGGCCATCGAGCGCAACGTGCTCATGGCCAAACTGGACGATCTCATCGGCTGGGGACGCAAGTACTCGCTCTGGCCCTTCAACTTCGGCCTGTCCTGCTGCTACGTCGAAATGACGACGGCGTTCACTGCGCCGCACGACGTGGCCCGTTTCGGCGCCGAGGTGATCCGCGCCTCGCCACGTCAGGCCGACCTGATCGTCATTTCCGGCACCGTGTTCATGAAAATGGCGCCGATCATCCAGCGCCTGTACGAGCAGATGATGGAGCCGCGTTGGGTCATT
>DATGUT010000286.1:0-6418 GCA_035301185.1 Salinisphaeraceae bacterium | reverse complement strand
AAAAGGCGCAATCGCGGCCCTGCAGGCGAATCGCACCACCCTGGCCGCCAAGCTGCTCGATGCTGTCGATCCTGCGCAGTTGGACGAAGTGGAGCAGCAGCACTATGCACTGGCACGCACGCTGCTGCGCATCACGCCCATGGCACCGGAACAGGCATTGGCCGAACTGCCGCCCCCCGCCGCCGACACGGCCCCGGAATTGGCAGCACGCATCTGGGCGGTACGGGCACAGCTGCTGTTCGCGCAATACAAATATGCCGAGGGCATTCACAATCTGGTGCAGCGCGGCGTGGAACTGGCCGACGAGCAGGCAGAGCTCGACAACGATCGAGTCATTTATCAACGCGCACTGGGAGCCGTGGAGCTGGGCCGCGACGCCGACACGCAAGACATGCAGCTGGACAACATCACCCGCGGCTGGCTCAAGTTGGCCGCAATCAAGCTGCATGGCCCGCGTCGCGGCGCAGAGTTGCAACAGGCACTGGCGCGCTGGGAGCAGGAATTCCCCGGCCATCCCGCGGTCCGTGATGTACTGCCCCACGAGTTCACCTATCAGCCAACAACCGAGGCAAAAGCGCGCACGCATGTTCAGCCGCTGCGCAGCGGCCAAGCGGCCGGGCCCGGGCCGATTGCCCTGGTGTTGCCGCTGAGCGGCGACATCGCACAACCGGCCAGGGCCATCCGCCAGGGCTTTGAAATGGCGCATGACAGGACGCGCAGTGCACGTGCGGTCACGGTCATCGACGCCAGCAATCTGGGCGCCGCGGAAGTGCTGCAGCAAGTGCGCGCGAGCGAAGCCGCAATCATGGTCGGGCCATTGCGCAAGGCATTGGTCGCCGCAGTTGCGCAACAGCAGCCGCGCATTCCAACGCTTGCCTTGAATCAGATCACGCACGTGCAGCTGCCGTCGATGTTCTACACCTACGCCCTGGCACCGGAGGACGAGGCCCGCACCGCCGCGGCCCATGCCGCCGGGCGTGGCTGGCGCCGCGCCATCGCCCTCACCCCGGAAGGCGAATGGGGCGGGCGCGTGCTGGACGCGTTCAACAAGGCGTTTGCCGAGCGAGGGGGCAGACTCGTTGATTATGCCCGCTTCAACACCAGTCACTATGACCACCGCGGCGCCATCCAACAGGTATTGCGAAGCAGCAACAATGGCAAGTCGGTCGATTTCATCTTCATCGCCGCACGGCCGACGCACGCGCGCTTGCTGCGCAGCCAGCTGCGCTACTACCACGCCGGGCAATTGCCGGTTGTTGCCACTGCCGACGTTTATTCCGGCATGCCCGAACCGAACAAGGATGACGATCTCGAAGGTGTTGGCTTTGCTGCCTTGCCGTGGCTGGTCACCGCCGACGCCGAATCGCGGCGCCTGCACGAGCAAAGAACCGCAGCCGCCGGCGAAGCCGCGCAGCGCTTTCCACACTTGTTTGCAATGGGCATTGATGCCTGGCAGCTGGCGCAACAACTGGGCACGGCAGGCTTGCAGCCTGGCATGACCATGCAGGGCATGACCGGCCTGCTGAAAGTCGGACCCCGGGGGCGCGTGCAACGGCATCTGGCATGGGCACGCTTTGTCAACGGCCATGCCCAGCTGGAAACATCGGCCGTGGCGGGCGCGGGCAGCTTGCGACCGGTCGCGGCCAATGGCGGGCACAGCATGCCGGCAACAACAAGCGGCGTGCAGCAGCCCGATTACGGCCCGGTTTACGACAATACTGGCGGGCAGCGCCCAGACAAGCGTGAAGCAACACGTGCCCAAAAAACCGATGCGCAGCCGAATTACGGCCCTGTCTATGGCGACGAACCGAGCCTGTAACCGGCATGGCTTCCAAGCGTGATGCCGCACACCTGCAGCGGGGCAGGCAAGCCGAGCGCTGGGTTGATCGCGCCGCCCGCAACCGTGGCTGGCGCCGCGTGGCGCGCAACCATCGCAGCCGCGGCGGCGAGCTGGATCTGGTGTACACCAATGGCGATTGCCTGATCGTGGTCGAGGTGCGCTATCGTGCACGCGCTGATTATGGCCGTGCCGCGGCCACGGTGCAGCGCGCCAAGCAGCGGCGCATCATCCACGCGACCCGTCATTTCCTGGCCTGCCACCCACAGTACGCACAGCATGCGGTACGCTTCGACGTGGTCGGCGTCAACGCCGCCCATGAACTGGATTGGATCGAGAACGCCTTCTATGCCGAGTAGTCAAATCATGCCGAATAGCCCAGCAGAAACACTCATCAATACCTTGTTCGAGCAGAGCATTGCCGCCAAGCGGGCAACCCTGGCAACAATGCGCGAGCGCCTGATTGCTGCCGCGGCGCTGATGCTTCGCACCCTGGATGCCGGCGGCAAGATCCTGGCCTGTGGCAACGGCGGCTCGGCTGGTGACGCGCAGCATTTCTCGTCCGAACTGGTGAATCGCTTCGAGCGCGAGCGCCGTGCCCTGCCAGCCCTTGCCCTGACCACGGAAAGCTCGACTCTGACCGCCATTGCCAACGACTACAGCTATCAGCGCCTGTTCGCACGCCAGATCGAGGCGCTGGGCCGGCCCGGTGACCTGCTGCTGGCATTCAGCACCAGCGGCAATTCGGCCAATGTCGTTGCCGCGGTGGAAACGGCACATGCCTGCGGGCTGTCGGTCATCGCCGCAACGGGCAAGGATGGCGGGGCGCTGGCCGGACAACTGACTGCAGGCGACATCGAACTGCGCGTCGCCTGCGACAACACGGCCCGCATTCAGGAAGTGCACCTATTATTCATTCACTGCCTGTGCCGCCTGATCGACGAGCATTTCGCCGCCACGGGCGACGGCGGGATCTGAGCGGCGCTATTTCACCACCCGCAGATGCGACGGCCGCGGTTTGTCATTACTGTCGTCGGCGGCTGCACCATCATCTGTCTGCGATGCCGGCTGCGGTGGCGTTTCCACTTCACCAAACATCATGCCCTCGCCGTTTTCACGCGCGTACAGGGCCAGAACCGCGCCCGGCGGAATGTTGATGTTGTAACCGCGCCCCGAGAAGCGGGCCGAAAACGTGATCCAGTCGTTGCCCAGAGAAAGATCGCGCACCGCGCTGGGACTGATGTTGATGGTAATGCGCCCTTCGTCGGTGACAAACTGGCTCGGGACATCGACGCCAGGCGCATTTGCGGCAATCAGCAGATGTGGCGTCAAGTTGTTGTCCAGCGCCCATTCATGCAAGGCCCGGATCAGATAGGGGCGACGGGAACTGATTTGAACCATGAACACAGCCTCCGAACTTGGGCGTTCCTGCCAGCAGCAGGACAATTGCATCGACAGGTTCTGCCGCCGACACGTTGGATAGCAATTATGTAGCATTGCGGCGCCGCTTGCCGAGTTCAAGCATTTCGGCACCAGCACTGCTGTCCGAGGAGGCCGCTGGCTGCAGACTCCGCGCGCTCAAGGCGCCCAAGCGCGCCGGGCGCGATTAACGCATGCTGGCTTCGAATGCAGATAGGCTTGCGGCAAATGCTTCGCGTTGAAACAAATGCTCCGCGTACTCGCGCAAGGCGCTGTTCTGGCGCTCCGGCAGTCGCAGACGATAATAATCCATGCGCCACAGCACCGGCGCCAGCGTGCAGTCGAGGAGCGAATATTCATCGCCCAGCGTCGGCCGCGACGTGAGGCTGCCGGCCAGGCGCACCAGTGCATCGCGCATCAGTGCGCGGGCTTTGCGCACGGTGGACGGCGCGCCGCCCATGCTCAGGCTGGGCTTGTACAGGTCAAGCTCAAAGCGATAAATGGCCATGCGGTACTGGGCCCGCTGTACCGGATCTATCGGCATCAGGGGCGGGTGCGGGTAGCGCTCGTCCAGATATTCGATGATCGCGCGCGGATCATAAAGCACCAGCTCGCGATCGGCGAGCGTCGGCAACGTGTTGTAAGGATTGACCGCGGCGAGATCTTCGTTTTCATCACGCACTTCAACGATCTTGTAGCCCGCCACCCCTTTCTCCGCCAATACCAGGCGCACACGATGCGCCTGCAGGCAGTCGGGACGGGCAAATAGTGTCAGTGACCGGCTATTGTGTACTGCGGCCATATTGCTTCCATTTGCTCCTTCTTGCCGCTTATGAACCAATCCTTCCGGCTGCAGCCATTCGCGGCACGCGATGGTGCCGTGGCAAGCAGACAGGTGTAGCGCAGCCGAGCGGCAATCGGCGGGCATGGTCGAATGCTGTTTAGCACCACGCAGGCTATTTCACGTCACGCCACATTTCGCGCTTGAGCAGGTAGGCCAGCACGGTGAATACCAGCAGGAAGATGATCACCTTGATGCCGAGCGAATAGCGCTCCAGCTTCATCGGCTCACCAACATATTCCAGAAAGTTGACCAGATCGCCGACCGCACGCCGAAACTCGGTCGGCTCCATGCTGCCTTCCTGAACCAACTCGAATTCAGGACTGTCGCCATCCCCCTCTGTTGTCAGTTTCTGATAGCCCTGCAACGGCCACAGCGCCCAAGGCATGGCAGTGCTTTCCATGACCAGGTTGTTGACGCCGTTCTCCTGAGTTTCGTCGACATAAAAGGTCAGCAGGAAATTATACAGCCAATTGGCACCATGCAGACGGGCGGTCAAGGTCAGATCGGGCGGCACCGTGCCAAACCATTCCTTGGATTTGTCCGGCATGGTGCCACGGATCTGACTGTGGATCTCATCCGAAGTCATCATCAGGTTGTATTGAACAATGTCCTCAGGGATGCCCAGATCCTTTGCAATCGTGCTGTAGCGCATATGATTAAGCGTATGGCAGCCGGAGCAATAGTTCATGTATAACTTGGCACCGCGCTGCAGCGAAGCTTCGTTACTCAGATCGGGGGTGAAGCTGTACGGCAACTCGGCAGCCGCGATTGTTGCCATGGGCAGCAGCAGTATTATCGCCACGAACAGTCGACGCATCATTTTGTCACCCTTTCCGGTACCGGCTTGGTTTTCTCGAATCTGGTATAGAAAGGCATCAGCAGGAAGAACGCGAAGTAGACGATCGTGCCGAGGCGCGCCAGTGTCGTGACGAGGCCGCTTGGCGTCTGCGTGCCCAGATAGCCCAGCAGCAGGAAAGTCGCGGCGAAGACGCCCAGTGCAATCTTGAAGATCGGGCCCTTGTAGCGCACCGACTTCACCCTGCTGCGATCCAGCCACGGCAGCACGAACAGAATCAGCACCGCTGCAAACATGACGATGACGCCGCCGAACTTGGACGGCACGGCGCGCAGCATGGCGTAGAACGGTGTGAAATACCAGACCGGCGCGATATGCTCGGGTGTCGCCAGCGAATCCGCTTCGGTGAAGTTCGGCTGCTCCAGGAAATAGCCGCCAAATGTTGGGACGAAGAAGACCACCGCAGCGAACAGGATCAGGAATACGCCGACACCGTACAAATCCTTGACCGTGTAGTAGGGGTGGAACGGAATGCCGTCCAGCGGCTTGCCGCTTTCGTCAGTGTGATCCTTGATCTCGATGCCGTCCGGATTGTTCGAGCCGACATGGTGCAGCGCCATCACATGCGCAATGACCAGACCGACGAGGATGAACGGCAACGCCACCACATGCAGGGCGAAGAAGCGATTCAGGGTCGCGCCGCTGATGACGAAGTCACCACGAATCCAGGTCACCAGCGTGTCGCCAATCACCGGGATGGCGCCGAACAGCGAAATAATGACCTGGGCGCCCCAGTAGGACATGTTGCCCCAGGGCAACACATAGCCCATGAAGGCCTCGGCCATGAGGGCCAGGTAAATCAGACAGCCGAAGATCCAGATCAGCTCCCGCGGCCGGCGATGCGAGCCATACATCAGCCCGCGGAACATGTGCAGATAGACCACAATAAAGAAGAACGAAGCACCGGTGGAATGCATGTAGCGAATCAGCCAGCCCCATTCCACGTCGCGCATGATGTAGAGAACCGAGTCGAATGCGCCTTCGGCACTCGGATTGTAGAACATGGTCAGCCAGATGCCCGTGAGCAGCTGATTGACCAGCACCAGCAGGGCCAGTGAGCCGAAGTAGTACCAGAAGTTGAAGTTCTTCGGCGCCATGTATTCGCCGACATGCTCGTTCCACAGCTGGGTCAGCGGGAAACGATCATCAATCCAGCCCATGAATCGGTTTGCCATTATGCTGCCTCCTGCCCGCCATCTTCCGGATCGACACCTACCACAATCAGATCGTCGCTGGCGTAGTGATACGGCGGCACCGCCATGTTCAGCGGCGCCGGCACGCCGGTGTAAACGCGCCCGGCAATATCGAATTTCGAGCCGTGGCATGGGCAGAAAAAGCCAGGATAATCAAGCTGACCCTGGGCGGCCTTGGGGCGATATTTGGGCGAGCAGCCAAGGTGTGTGCAAATGCCCACCATGACCAGGATCGATGGCTTGATGGAGCGGTGCTCATTCTGGCAATA
>DATGUT010000285.1:0-2077 GCA_035301185.1 Salinisphaeraceae bacterium | reverse complement strand
CACGGGTGGGCGAGTCGGCGCTCAATCCGGACAGCGACCTGGGCAGCATTGCCCGCGCCATGCTGCTGTTTGATCATCTCGAGGGCATCATCTCGCATCCACGCTATCGCATCACCTATCACCTCAAGCACCGGTCTGACGACTGCGACATCATCCCCCGCGCCTACATCGAGATCACTCGCTTCAACCTCGGCCAGGCCCGCTACGAGGAAGTGATCAAATATGTGGACAAGCAACACCGGCCACCCAGGGCAATCTTCGAACCCGGGCCGCACGTGAGCCTGCGCTTTGCCATCGGCCCGATCCAGGGCATGTATGCCGACGTCAAACAGGCCAGCCGGCGCACGCTCAGCGACGCTGAAGCCCAAGCGGCCGACTGCCTGGGCCAGCCTTGCCTGGCGCTGCAGGACGCGCGCGGCCCGTCTGGCGATTGGGAAGCCATCGCAGCACTGCCCACTCAAGCCGCCGACTACCGCGAACCCGCTTACGACTGGGCACCCGGCCCGGCGCGCGTCGCCGAAGCGCTGTTCATCCAGGCCAACGACGGCTCTGCATTGAATCCCCGCGAAGTCAGCGAAGCCACCTCGTTCGAGCACCCGGACATGACCATGGTGATCTCGCGCAACGTCCAGGGCCAGGACAATAACATTCACGGTCTACTGCACTGGCAGGGCTTCATGGACGATGCCATCAGCGGGCTGTGGCTGCGCATGACCGCCCTGCCTGGCAGTGAACCGCAATGGCAAAAGCACTTGGTCTATGCGCGTGGCGGCTATTGATTGTGCCGTCGCCATGGATTCAGCGCCATGCACACACGGATTCGCCTGCCAGCCGCCATCCTGCTGAGCCGGCGCGGCAGGCGCCCATCTCGCGCGTGGCAAACGACGACTATCCGGCCCGGCGGCCGCCATTGCGGTAGCGACGGATTTTGTGCGCATGCGCGCCTGTACGGCGCCGGTGTTTTATCGTCTCGCTATTTTTTCTGCAGCATTTTTTTGACTCTATCAATTATATTAGGCAGTCTATAACCATGCCTCAACATGCTATCTCCATACCCGAAGAATTACGCACTCACGGCCTGCGGGTGACTGCGCCACGCCACGCCGTGCTCAAGTGGCTGGCCGAGCATCCGCATGCCACGGCGGAGCAAATCCACCAGGGTGTCTGTGCGGAACTCAATGTGGTAACCAAGCAGGCCGTTTACGGCGTGCTGTCGGTTTGCGTGGATGCCGGCCTGGTGCGCCGCATCCAACCGGCCGGGCACGCCGCACGGTTCGAGCGCCGCAAGCACGACAATCATCACCATCTGGTTTGTCGCGCCTGTGGACGGATCGAGGATTGCGACTGCCACACCGGTACGGCACCTTGTCTCCAGCCTGCTGATGACCATGCGTTTGCGATAGATGAGGCGGAAATCGTGTTCTGGGGTTTGTGCGAGGCCTGTCGCGGGCAAGCCGAGAGTCAGGCACCGCCAGCCCGGACATGCAACCAAAACTCCCTGAATAAACCGAATTGGAGGAGTGCATCATGACTGATGACAAGCGCAAGATCGAAACCACTGCCGGCGGCGAACCCTACCCGAGCAGCGAGCATTCGCTGACGGTTGGCAATGACGGCCCGATCGTTCTGCACGATCATTTCCTCATGGAGCAGATGGCGGCGTTCAACCGGGAAATGATCCCGGATCGCCAGCCGCATGCCAAGGGTGGCGGCGCCTTCGGCCAGTTCGAGGTCACCGAGGATCTAAGCGATTACACCAGGGCGAAATTCCTGCAACAAGGCGCCAAGACCGACATGGTGGCTCGTTTTTCGACGGTGGCGGGCGAATCCGGCAGCCCGGACACCTGGCGCGACGTGCGCGGCTTCGCGCTCAAGTTCTACACCGAGGAAGGCAACTTCGACATGGTCGGCAACAACACGCCGGTGTTCTTCGTGCGCGATCCGATGAAGTTCCAGCACTTCATTCATTCGCAGAAGCGCCGGGCCGACAGTGGCCTGCGCGATCACGATATGCAATGGGATTTCTGGGCCCAGTCGCCGGAATCCGCCCACCAGGTCACCATCCTGATGAGCGATC
>DATGUT010000284.1:0-2668 GCA_035301185.1 Salinisphaeraceae bacterium | reverse complement strand
GAGGCGGAAGTGGCGCGTGCCGAGGCCCAGCTCAACCAGGCGCAGCAGGAATGGAACCGCGTGTCACGCCTGTATCAATCAAATGCGACCAGCGAGGCTGAGCGCGACCAATCCCAGGCGGAACTGCAGACCGCGCGCGCCGCACTGCAGCTGGCCGAAGCCAATCTGAAATCGGCGCAGATAGAGTTAAGCTACACCACCATCGAAGCCCCGCTCAGCGGTGTCACCAGCCTGCAGGATATTGACGAAGGTGCATTGGTGACCCACGGTACGCAGTTGACGACGGTAACCCAGATGGACCCGGTGCAGGTGCGGTTCTCGTTGCCGGCCGAAGATGCAATCATGCGCGACCGGGCCATCCGCGCTCTGGTCGAGGACGAAGGCAGCGCCACCCGTGATGCGGCACTGGTATTGCCGAACGGGGAATTGTATCCGCGGGACGGCAAGGTTGACTTTGCGCAAAGCACGATCGACCCCGACACCGGCACGGTGCGCCTGCGCGCGGTATTCGACAATGATGAACGACGCCTGATACCAGGGCGCTTCGTGCGCGTGCGCGTGCGCCTGGAGACGCGTGACAACGCCATTGTGATGCCGGAAGAGGCTATTATCGATAGCCAGCAAATGACCCAGGTCTATGTCATCAATGATGACAATGAGGCAATACCGACGCCAGTGGAGCTGGGACCGGCAGTGGAAGGCGGGCGCATTATAGAAAAGGGCCTGGAAGCCGGTGATCGGGTTGTCACCATTGGTGTCGGCAGCATCCGGCCGCGCAGCAAGGTCCGGATAGTTCCTGCCAGTGAACTGCGCCTGGGCCAGCCTGGCCGCCAGGGCGCAGCCGAGCAGGAGGGCGAGGCCGCGGCTGACAAGAATGCCGGCGCGAGCGCTGATGAAAGCGCCAATGCAGGGACTGGCGAGGACACGGATGCCGATGAAGGCGGCGATGCGGGGACTGGCGCAGCCGTGGGTGCCGACGGGCAGCGGGGCGCGGCGGACAACAACAGCGCCCCCGCCGACCAGACACGCAGGGACGATGGCCTGATGCTTGAAAAGCAGGGCGATACCGTGACACGGCAGCATGCCGGCGACGACGGGCAGGATAACTGATGTTCTCCAGATTCTTTATTGACCGGCCGATTTTCTCGGCGGTCATGTCGATCATCATCGTCCTCGCCGGCGTATTGGCGGGGCTGGTGCTGCCGGTGGAGGAATTCCCCAACGTCACCCCGCCCAACGTGCGGGTTTTCGCCATTTATCCGGGCGCCAGCGCCGAGGACGTGGCGGAGACGGTGTCGGCGCCGCTCGAGCAGCAGATCAACGGCGTCGAGAACATGCTGTACATGACGGCAACCGCCTCCGATGCCGGCTCGGTAACCATCAACGTTGCCTTTGAAGTGGGCTCCGACGAGGATCAAAACGAGATCAACGTCAACAACCGCGTCCAGCAGGTGCTGTCAAAGTTGCCGCAGAGCGTGCGCAACCAGGGCATTACGGTTGAATCGCAATCGTCCTCGATTCTCCTGGTCGGCAGCATGTATTCGCCCAATGACACGTATGACAACGTGTTCATCAGCAATTACGCGCTGATCAATGTGCTGGATGAGCTCAAGCGCATGGAAGGAGTTGGCGACGCGCGCCTGTTTGGCACCCAGGATTATTCCATGCGCATCTGGATCAATCCGCAAAAGCTGGCCAGTTATGACCTGACCACCAGCGAAGTGCGCGCTGCGATCGCCTCCCAGAACGAGCAGTTTGCGGCCGGCAAATTTGCTGACGTGCCCGTGCCCGAGGGCAAACGTCCGGCTTTCACTCTGAAAGCGACCACCAAGGGTCGGCTGAATAGCCCGGAAGAGTTCGAAAACATCATCCTGCGGGCCGAAGGCGATGGCCGCATTCTGCGCCTTGGCGATGTCGCCGAGGTTGAGCTGGGCGCCCAGTATTACGGCATTGATGCAACCTTCAACGGCCGCGCCGCGGTGCCGTTCGGCGTGTACATGATGCCCGGAGCCAATGCGCTGCAGGTCTCCGCCAGAGTCCATGAGGCAATGGAGGAGTTGCAGCAAAGCTTTCCACAAGACATTGCCTACTCGATTCCCTACGACAGCACCACGTTCGTGGACGCCTCGATCGAATCCGTGATCCAGACGTTCATCGAAGCGTTGATACTCGTCATCCTGATCGTGTTTCTGTTCCTGCAGAATTTCCGCGCCACGATCATTCCGCTGCTGGCCATTCCGATTTCCATCATCGGCACCTTCGTCGGCCTGTGGCTGCTCGGCTTTTCCATCAATTTGCTGACCCTGTTCGGGTTGATTCTATCCATCGGCATCGTGGTCGACGATGCGATCATCGTGATCGAGAACGTCGAGCGGATCATGACCGAGGAGGGGCTGCCGCCGCGCGAGGCGACGATCAAGGCCATGCGCGAGGTCAGCGGCCCCATTGTTGCTGTGGTGCTGGTGCTGGCCGCCGTATTCGTGCCAGTGGGATTCCTGGGCGGCATGTCGGGGCAGCTGTATCGCCAGTTTGCGATCACCATTGCCGTGTCAGTGGCAATTTCCGGTTGGGTGGCCCTGACTCTGACACCGGCGCTGTGCGCCGCGTTCCTCAAGCCTGGCAGTAACAAGCGGCCATTGCTGCCGTTCCGGCTGTTCAACAGTTTCTT
>DATGUT010000283.1:0-3576 GCA_035301185.1 Salinisphaeraceae bacterium | reverse complement strand
GACTACCCCACCTGGACGCTGTATGTCCAGATCATGCTGTATGCGGACGCCAAGGCCTACCGCTTCAATCCGTTCGACCTGACCAAGGTCTGGCCGCACGAGGACTATCCCCTGCACAAGGTCGGCACCATGACCCTGGATCGCAATCCGACGGATTTCCAGGCGGAAATAGACCAGGTCGCCTTCGAGCCGAACAGCCTGGTGCCGGGCACCGGCCTGTCGCCGGACAAAATGCTGCAGGCGCGCGCCATTTCCTATGCGGATGCGCATCGCGCCCGGATCGGGGTGAACTACAAGCAAATCCCGGTCAACGAGCCCAAGGTGCCGGTCAACAGCTACACCAAGGGCGGCGCCATGCGGATGCGTAAGGTCAGCGATCCGGTTTATGCCCCCAACACCAAGGGTGGCGCGCAGGCGGATCCAGAGGCGTATCCGGCCGACAATGTGTGGGAGGCCGACGGCCAGCTGGTGCGCTCGGCCTATACCCTGCGCGCCGACGATGGCGACTTCAACCAGGCCAACGACCTAGTCAACAAGGTCATGGACGCACAAGAGCGCGAGCGCCTGGTGGCCAATGTGGCCGGGCACTTATGCGGTGGTGTGACCGAGCCGGTGCTGCAACAGGCCTTCCAGTACTGGAAGAACGTGGACCAGGCGCTCGGCGAGCGCATCGAACAAGACGTTCGCGCGCAGCAAAAAACCGGATAGGCATAACCTTTTATTGGCGCGCGGCCGCGGCGAACAAGCGCGGCCGCAGCCATCTATGGCTCGGTTTGCCCATACCCGGTCATCTCCAGGTAACCCACGCCGGTAGTAGTGTCGCCGGCAACCGTGACCGCGCCTTCCCAATACGCATAGGTGAGCCGCATTTCCTGGTCTGCCAGGCGGGCCGCGACGGTCAGGTCGAGGTCGGCGGACGGCACTCGTATTTGCCACGTGATGGGGTAGCGCACCTTGGATTCCGGACTGCGCCACCAGCGCTGCGGCGTGAGCTGAAAATCGTCCGCGCCAAGATGCTGTACTGTGCCCTGCGGGCCGACGATGACACCAGCCGAATACGGGCTCTTGGTGCCGTCGCGCTGGCGCAGGCGATAGAGCATGACCTCGCGCTGGTCATCGAGCTGCAGCGCAAACCAATCCCAGCCCACCTGCTCCGGGCCCAGCGAACTGGTGCTCCATTCGCGATCCAGCCAGGCGCTGCCCTCCACCGGCCAGGTCTGGCCGGCGATGGCCAGCGTGCCCGTGGCACGCAGGCGCGTGTAGGAATAATAATGCGAGGCATTGCCGGGCTGCGCACTCTTGCGACTATAGCCCTGATCGCCCTGCAGCACGAGCGGCTTGTCGCTGTGCAGTTCCAGCTCGAGCGCCATGCCATCGCTGCGCGCGTGCAGCCGCAGCGGGAACAGGGCAGCAGCCGAGCCGCGGGCGCTCCAGTCGGCGAGCCAGATGCGCACCGGTGTCGCACTTGCCCCGGCCAGATCCAGCGCGCCACGCTCGAAGCGCTCCTCTGCGCGATGGCTCTTGCCGTGCACGTCGGTAATCGCAAAATGGGCCATCCACGCTTGGCGGGTGGCCCAGGCCGAGGCCCGCTCGGGCATGTCCGGCGCCAGCGCAAAGCGGAAGAACGTGAGCTGGAAACCAAACGGCCGGCCATCTGGTGTCGCCACATTGCCGGTGAAATACCACCATTCGCTGCGATAATCCGGGTGCGCGGCATGATCCGCCGGGAATACAAACGGGCGCGCCTCGGTGACCCGGGCATAGCCTGCGGCCGTCACTTCGCCACCGCCGAGCACCGCTTGCAAATCGGAGTCGGCGGCTGGCGTGCGCGGCGCAGATAGCGTTTGCCACAGCCAGATTGCACCAGCGGCCAAGGCAAACAGGAGCAATATCGCCAGCGCCATGCGCAGCCGCTGCCCACTGCCGGGATAAGACAAACGCATCCTATTCCTCCCGCAACGCCTGCGCCGATGTCGCCTGCGCCGCCCGCCAGGCCGGATAGAGCGCGGCCGCCAGCGCCGCTGCCAGTGCCAGCGCCACGCCAGTTGCAAGCGGCTCGGCGCGTATGGCGAAGTCCATGCTCCAGCCGAATGCGCGCCGGTTGATGACGTAGACGAGCAGCCACGCCAGGATCAGGCCGAGCGGGATCGCGAACAGGCTGGCGGCAAGTCCGAGCAGGCCGCTCTGGGCCACGATCAGCCCGGCCAGCGCCCGCCGCCGCAAGCCCAGCGCGCGCAGAGTGGCATATTCACGGGCGCGATCGAGCTGCAATGCCATCAGCGCACCCAAGACACCGACGAAGGCCACCAGCGCCGCCAGCAACCGCAGCACGCTGGTAATCAGGAAAGTACGGTCGAATATCGCCAGCGAGTGCCGGTAAAGCGCCTGGTTGTCGCGGATGCGCACCCCGGCCTTGCCGGCCAGTTCTGCAGCAAGGCGCTGCTGCAACGCTGCGCGCCGGGTGCCCGGCGTGGCATACACGCCGAGGCTGCTGAGCCGCGCATCGCCCCACAGCTCGCGAAACAGCTGCAGACGCATGAGCACCACGCCGCTGGTGGCGCCGTAATCGCGGAAAATGCCGACCACTTCGAATACTTGCCTGCCGGTTTGGGCGCGCAGCTCCAGCGAATCACCCACGGCCAGGCCGCGCGCCCAGGCAAACGGCTCGCTGAGCAGCACCGCGCGCTCGTCGTGCCATTGCTGCCACAGCTGCGGCACACCCGCAACCAGCTCCACTGCCGGCGTGATGCCCGGCGGCAGGCCGAGCCCCCACAATTGCGTATAGCCTGCTGCTGTCGCCTGCCGGTAGAAGCGCCGGCGCGCCACATGATCGACACCGGGCAGCGCCGCCAGCCGCTGTGCCAATTCGTCCGGCAGCAGTTGCGAGGCATCCACGTAGAAGTCGGCGGCCAGCGACTGCTGCAACCAGTCCGCCACGCTGGCGCGAAAGCTGTCGATCATGACACCAATGCCAATGACCGCGGCGACGGCCACCGCCAGCGCCGCGACGGCGACTCCGGTGCGGCTGAGCGAGGCGACGGCGCCGTTCACGGCCAAACGCAGGCCGAGGCGCCCAGATACGCGCCGGGCCAACCAGCATCCCAGTAGGGCCGTGGCCCAGGGCATGGTAAGCGCAAATCCCAGGATGATGGCGAACAGGCCCGCGAAACCCACGCTGAGTCGATTGCTCGCCACGGGCAGGCAGGCGCCCACGAGTAGAACCAGGCAACCGAGCAAGGCTGCCTGGCGGACACCGCGCCTGGTTCGGACTTCCAGATCGCTGCGGGCCAGCGCCGCCCGCGGCGCCACCGCAGCCGCTTCCCTGGCGGGCGCCAGTGCCGCCGCCAGCGTGCCGCCGAGCCCGAGCAGCACGGCCGGCGCCAGAGCGCTGGCGGTGATGCGCAGGCTGCCCACGGCGCTTTGGAAATACAGCTCCTGCACGGTTTGCAGCACCAGGTCCACCAACACCAGCGCCAGCGCCATGCCGCACAACAGGCCGAGCGCGGTGCCGATCATTCCTATCAGCATGGCATCCGCCAATACCTGGGTTATCACCTGCGCCCGGGTGGCGCCGAG
>DATGUT010000282.1:0-5397 GCA_035301185.1 Salinisphaeraceae bacterium | reverse complement strand
CGGATTAACATCTGAAGTGTCTGCGCATGTACAATATGCGCCTTATCCGACAGGTCAGCGCGATGCACCGGCTCGGCCTGTCTACTCGGGATCAACAGCTATACAATGGAGAGGTGTCCGAGCGGTCGAAGGAGCACGCCTGGAAAGCGTGTGTGCGGTAACCCCGTACCGAGGGTTCGAATCCCTCCCTCTCCGCCATCAATGGTGACTCGCGTCGGTGCCCCCGCGACGATAAGCCGCGAATCCCGTCAGGCCCGGAAGGGAGCAGCGGTAGCGGCGGACTCGGGCGCCGGGGTGTTGCTGGCGTGGGTCACCTCCACTTGCCTATAGCGGTTGCGCATGGGCGTTGGGCATGAATTGATGCGGCCCCGAGCAGCAATCGACATGCACTTGCAGCCGGCTGCTGCCTGGCAGATTGAAATCAAAGAATGAGTTACCAAGCGTTGGCGCGAACATGGCGACCCCGCAGATTCGAGGATCTGGTGGGGCAGCGGCACGTGGTGCGGGCGCTGACGCATGCCTTGGCCGAGCAGCGCCTGCATCATGCGCTGCTGTTTTCCGGCACCCGCGGTGTCGGCAAGACCACGCTGGCGCGCATTATTGCCAAATGCCTGAACTGCGAGCGCTGCACCGGCACGACAGCCGAGCCCTGCGTCGACGATGCCTGTGTCGCCTGCAGCGAAATCGACCAAGGACGCTTCGTTGATCTGATTGAAGTGGACGCCGCCTCGCGCACCGGTGTCGATGACATGCGCGAGCTGATGGAGAATGTCCATTACGCGCCAACGCGCGGACGCACCAAGGTGTACCTCATTGACGAGGTGCATATGTTGTCGAAGCATTCCTTCAACGCGCTGCTGAAGACGCTGGAAGAGCCGCCGCCGCGTGTGCAGTTTCTGTTCGCCACCACCGAGCCGGAAAAATTGCCGGTGACGATTTTGTCCCGCTGCCTGCATTTCCCGCTCAAGCGCCTGCCGGTGCCGGAGATCGCCGGGCAGATCAAGCATATTCTTGCGGCCGAGAACTATGCTGCCGCAGACGAGGCCATCAACGCGCTTGCCGCCGCGGCCGACGGCAGCATGCGCGATGGCCTGTCGCTGCTGGATCAGGCCATCGCCTTCTGCGGCGGTGAACTGACGGCCGCCGCAGTGCGCGACATGCTGGGCACGATTGGCCAGAGTCAGGTGCAGGATCTGATCGCAGCCATTGTCGGCGCGGATGCGCGCGGCGCGCTGCAGGCGCTGGCAGCCGCTTATGCGCAGGGCATGGATATGCGGCATGTGTTGGAGGCCGTGGCCGGCGCATGGCAGGAGCTTGCAACACGACAACTGTTGGGTATCACCGCCGACGCAGGTGACGAGCACTGGGATCTACTCGCTGCACAGGCGGCGCCGGGCGACGTGCAACTGTATTACGACATTACGCTCGCCGGCATTCGGGACCTGGCCTATGCGCCTGATCCGTTGATCGGTGCGCGCATGACGATTCTGCGCATGCTGGCATTCACGCCCGGCGTTGCGAAAGTCGGCGGCGAGGCGCAGTCGGACAAGACGGTTGCGCCGCTTGCAGGCACCAGCGCATCCCATCAGGCGACAAGCGTGGATACACAGGTGCAGGGGCCAGTCGCCGAAGGCAAGCCAGCACCGCAGCAGCAGACACCACCGGCTGCTGCGGCGAGGCCGGCCAGGAATCCGGCCGGCGTCGAGGCAGACGACTGGCATGCGCTGCTGCCCACCTTGTCTTTGTCGGGCATAACCGCCCAACTGGCAGCAAATGGCATTTGTCGTGATCTGCAAGGATCTGTCTTGACTCTGGAGTTGCCCCGCGCGCATGAACATCTGGCCACTGCTTCGGCATGCCGAAAACTGGAACAAGCGCTGCAGGCACAGCGCCCGGATGCAGATGCGCTCAAACTCAAGGTGCGCATCGTCGACAGCGCCGACGATGCACCTGCCCGGCGTGTCGAGCAACAGGCGGACGAGCGCCAACAGGAAGCAGTGCGCGCCATTGAAAACGACCCGACCGTCCGCCAATTACAACAACGGCTCGGTGCACAATTGCGCACTGAGACGATCAAACCCAACGACAGCCAATGAGCAGACACATATGAAAGGTTCACTAGGCAAGATCATGCAGCAGGCCCAGGAAATGCAGACCAAGATGCAGGAAGCCCAGGCCGAGCTTGCGCGCATGGAAATCAGCGGCGAATCAGGCGCGGGCCTGGTCAAGGTCGTGATGAACGGCAAGCACGAGGTCAGCAGGGTCGTCATCGACCCCAGCGTGTTCGAGGAAGATCGCGAATTGCTCGAGGATCTGGTCGCGGCCGCAGTCAACGATGCGGTACAGCGGGTCAACACCAAGAGCCAGGAGCAAATGTCGGAGTTGACCGGCGGCCTCAACCTGCCGCCGGGCATGAACCTGCCGTTTTAGGCGACATGGCTTTTTCCCCGGCGCTGACGCGCCTGATTGATGCCTTGCGTGTACTGCCTGGTGTTGGCAACAAAACCGCGCAGCGCATGGCGTTTTATCTGTTGCAGCGCGATACGGCCGGCGGCCGGCAGTTGGCCGCGGCCATCGAGTATGCGCTCGAGCATATCCGCCATTGCAGCCAGTGCCGCATGTTTACCGAGCGCGAACTGTGTGCCATTTGCGCCAATGAGCGGCGCGATGCAGCGCAGGTGTGCGTGGTGGAAAGCCCGGCCGATGTCATGGCCATAGAGCAGCACACTGACTACCGCGGGCGTTATTTCGTGCTCATGGGCCATTTGTCGCCCATCGACGGCATCGGCCCGGAGGAGCTGGGGCTGGAGATCCTGCGCGATCGCCTGACCGGCAACGCGGTGCAGGAGCTGATTCTGGCCACCGGCGCCACCGTGGAAGGCGAGGCAACGGCGCAATATGTGGCCGAGATGGCGCGCACCGCAGGCGCGCGCGTATCGCGCATCGCGCATGGCGTGCCGGTCGGCGGCGAGCTTGAATATGTCGATGCCGGCACTCTGACCCAAGCATTCAGCGGCCGGCGGCCGCTATAAGATTCAGCGCAACTGCGGTCAGGTCAGCAGGCGGTCGATTTTAGCTGCCATGATGAAGTCGTTGTCGGACAGCCCGCCGATGGCATGGGTCGTCAACTCGACGCGACAGTTGTTGTAGCCGAAGGTGATGTCGGGATGATGGTCTTCGCGATGGGCCAGCCAGGCAATGGCATTGACGAACGCCTGGGTCTGATAATAATTCTTGAACTTGAATGCACCCGCGATCTTGCCGTCTGCCTGACTCCAATGGTCGGACAGTTCCGTCATGCGATTGCCGACGGCCTCGGCCTGCATCGGTTCGGTGCCGCCTTCGCAGGGTGCGCAATGTTGCTGTGCCAGATCACTCATGTAAATCTCCACTGATTTACGCCTGTGCCTACAGTAACACTTGCATGGCATGATGGCGCAAGCAGTGCCCACAATGTCTCCAATTGAAGAAGTGGAATCATGAGTTTTTCCGAACACAATCTGGTCTGGATCGACCTCGAGATGACCGGGCTGAGCCCGGAGGATGATCGCATTATTGAAATTGCCACGCTGGTGACCAACCACAAGCTCGACATCCTGGCGGAAGGCCCGGTGCTGGCTGTGGCCCAGAGCGAAGAATTGTTGGCCGGCATGGATGCTTGGAACACCAGCCAGCACCATGCTTCCGGCCTGGTTGAGCGGGTGCGCACGCAAAGTGTCAGCGAAGCGGATGCGGAGCAGCAGACCCTGGCTTTTCTGCGCGAGTACGTGCCCACTGGCGTGTCGCCCATGTGCGGCAACAGCATTTGCCAGGATCGGCGCTTTCTCTATAACTACATGCCGCAATTGGAAGCGTTTTTCCATTATCGGCACATTGATGTAAGCACTTTGAAGGAACTGGCGCAGCGCTGGGCACCGGAAATTGCCGCCGGCTTCAGCAAGGAATCGGCGCATCGGGCATTGGATGACATTCGCGACTCGATCACTGAGCTGGCTTATTACCGCAGAACCATGCTGCGCGTGTGATGCCGGGCCCTGTTGCGCAGGATGGCATCTACTCCAGCGGCGGTTTTTTGCGCAACTGCTTCTTGCGCCCGCGCCGTTTCTTGTTCTCCAGGCGGCGCATTTTCGCGCGCCGCGGAACCCGTGTCGGGCGCCGGCGCGCGGGCGCCCGGGCCGCTTTTGTCAGCAGCCTGGCAAGGCGGGCGCGCGCGTCGCGCCGATTGCTCGCCTGGCTGCGATAACGCTGGGCAAAGATCACGATAACGCCGTCGGCCGTGATATGCGGGTCCGGCATGGCAAGCAGCCGCGCGCGCACCGCCGCCGACAGGCTGGCCGAGCGGGCTGCATCAAAGCGCAGCTGCACAGCCGTCGCGGCCGTGTTCACATGCTGGCCGCCAGGCCCGGAAGCGCGTACAAAACGTTCCTCGAGTTCCCTTTCGTCCAGTTGCAAATGCTTGTTAATGTACATGGCGATGTGGCGGCAACAAGTAATAAGAGATGGATGTGCATGTTATGCTTGCGCGCTTGTGGGGCAATTCATTGATCAAATATGCCTATGCATAGCATGCGAATAACAATGGGCAGGCTGGCGCTTTTTGCTGCCTTGCTTGCCGGAGCGGCGAGTGTGGCCGGCTGCAGTTTCATCGGCTGGCATGCGGGACCGGCCACGGTCGTGGACCGCGGTGTCTATTGTGGCACGACGTCACAGCATTCTGCCGTGCATTATTTTGCCAACGAGGCGGAGTTCGCCAGTTGGATCGACTATCGCGGCATTCGTGAGTTCAAACCGAAAACGGCACGCGATGACGGCGTGATCGTGGTGGAAATGGGCCAACGCATGACTGGCGGTTACGAAATCAATTTGCTTCCGGACCAGACCCATGTCGAGGACGATATCCTTTATCTCGGTGTATCCTGGACGGCGCCGCCACATTATGCCGCCATCAGCCAGGCCATGACGTCGCCATGCGTTGTCATCGCGCCGCCTGCCGGTGACTATGACCGCGTCGTGGTCGTCGACCAGCTGGATAATGTGCGCGGCACTGCGACTGTGCGCTGAAACTCCTGCGCATGCGCGCATAGCTGCGGAAAAAATTCGTCGAACGCGCGTTGCAGCCGGGGCTGCTGTGCCTGCAGTGCGGGCAGCGCGCGCGGCAGTGGGCTGGGCCGGCGCAAGCGCCGGTCGACGCTGTCCAGGGCGCGTTGCAGGCCCTGCGCCCGGCCGTATGAAGCCAATGCCTGCGCCAGGCCCGCATCCGGAGCCGGCGTAGCCACGGCAGCCGGCCATTCGGCGCGTGCCCGTTCGACGCAGGCACGTGCGAATCGTGGCAAGGGCGTGTCGCTGTACTGCGGCCAAGCCTGAACCAGGCAATAATCGAAGCCGATATCGACGATA
>DATGUT010000281.1:0-8477 GCA_035301185.1 Salinisphaeraceae bacterium | reverse complement strand
ATGATAGCCGGCGGTGATGCCGAACACGCGCGCAACGTACAACACCACGCATATGGTCAGCGAAACCCAGGTGAAGCCGCTCCACCAGATGCCGATCAAGGCCACGTGCATGAGCACGAAAGGCATGAATGCAAGCCAGTTGAAGCTGTCTTCCAAATCAGGATTGGCTGGATATTTTCTGCTCTTGCTCATTAGCTGTCTCTGAAACACTGGTGCACGTCAATGACGGCCGCAGGCGGGAAAACCCTGGCACGGGCCGTCATGTGCTTGACAAGTTGAATGCCGTGGACGTTCCATCCGTGGGCCGCTCAGTATGGGTCATGCCAAAATGCTTTTCAATGTCGCAATATGCAAAATCTAGGCCAACTGCAATTCAGCCAGCGCGGCGCGGGCCGTCACTCGCTGATAGCGCCAGATCAACAGGATGGCAGCTACACCGAGGCCGACGATCAGGGCCCACCACAGGCCCAGCGGGCCACCATGGCGGGAAAAACCCAGCCACCAACCGAGTGGCAGGCCCACCAGCCAATACGCCAGCAGCGTAATCAGCATGGGCACGCGCGTGTCCTTGTAGCCGCGCAGGGCGCCGGCCGCGGACACCTGTAGACCGTCGAACAGCTGGAACAGGACCGCCAGCTGCAACAGGCTCGCCGCCAGCGCCAGGATGTCCGGCTCCGTCGTATACAAGCCCGCAACCCAGTGCGGAAACACGCCCATCATGATCAGCGGCACGATCATGATGAGCATTGACAACACCACGCCGACAAAACCACGGAAACGTGCCTCGACCATGTGCCGCGCACCCGCCGCCTGGCCCACGCGCGCGGTGGTCGCCAGGGCAATCCCCAGCGGCAGCATGACCGTCACGCCGGAAAAATTGGCCGCCACTTGATAGGCGGCCACAGCCGTGCCACCAAACAGCGCCATCAGCAGCCCAAGCACGCCAAACAGGCCCGCTTCGAGGAAAATGGTCACACCGACCGGCAGGCCGAGGCGCAGGGTCGACAACCAAGCCCGCGGCTGCGGCCAGCCAAGTGCCGCGAACAGGCGCAGCGCACGCACCTGTGGCACCCCATAAACACAGGCGATCATGCCCGCCGCCATCAGCCATAAGGCCACCGCCGTGCCATAACCGGCCCCCACCGCGCCCAGCGCCGGCAGACCCAGCGCACCATACATGAACACATAATTGGCCGGTATGTTGGCCAGCAGTCCGAGCAGGCCGATGAGCATGACCGGTCCGGTGCGGCCCATGCCTTCGAACATGAAGCGCAGCATGAACATTAGACAAGCGCCCGGCGCTCCCCAGGCCATGGCCTTGACATAGCCGGCCGCCGTATGACTCAGCTGCGGCGCAATATCGAGCAGGCCGAGCAACCACGGCGCGGCCTGATACAGCAGCCACCACAACACCCCCAGCGCGAGCGCGAGCCACAGTGTCTGCGCCACATAGGGAGCAATGCGATGCTGTTCCCGCGCGCCGACATGAAATGCCACCATCGGCGACACTGCCATGCAAATGCCCATGAACAGCAACATGATCGGCACCGCCAGCGATACGCCGAGCCCCACGGCCGCCAGTGCCAGGCCGCCGAGATGACCGGCCATGACCACATCAGCGGCCTCCATGCCGACCAGCCCGAGCTGGCCCAGGATGAGCGGCAGCGCCAGCCGCAGACAGGCGCCTGCTTCACGGCGCCATTTTTGCCAGCCGCTACGGCTCGGCATCGACCGTTTGATAACCGTACGGATTGGCCTGCTGCCAGCGCCAAGTATCGGCCATCATTTGCGCGAGATCGGCCTCGGCCCGCCAGCCCAGCTCACGCGCCGCCTTGCTGGGATCGGACCAGCATTCGGCCACATCACCGGGGCGGCGCGCGACGATGCGATACGGCACCGTGCGCCCGGCTGCCTGCTCGAAAGCGGCCACCATCTCCAGCACCGAATAGCCGCGCCCGGTGCCGAGATTCCAGATGTTGATACCGCTTTGCTGCGTGATGGCCGCGAGCGCGGCAAGATGGCCGCGCACCAGATCCACCACGTGGATGTAATCACGAATGCCGGTACCGTCGCGGGTCGGGAAATCGCCGCCGAACACCTGCAGCTGCGCCCGACGGCCGACCGCCACCTGGCTGATGAACGGCACCAGGTTGTTGGGCACGCCTTGCGGGTCCTCGCCGATCAGCCCGCTCGGATGCGCGCCCACCGGATTGAAATAGCGCAGCAGGGCGATCGACCAGCGGCTATCGGCCGCAGCCAGATCCGTCAGCACCTGCTCCACCATGCGCTTCGAGCGGCCATAGGGATTGGCCAGCTCGCCACTCGGGCAGGCTTCGGTAATCGGCATTTCCTGCGCTTCGCCGTAAACCGTGGCCGAGGAGCTGAACACCAGCCGGAATACGCCAGCCGCCGCCATGGCCTGGCACAGGGCAATCGAGCCGCCGACGTTGTTCTCGTAATAAGCCAGCGGCTGCTCCCAGCTTTCACCCACCGCCTTGAGCCCGGCAAAGTGCAGCACCGCGGTAAAATCATGTTCTGCAAACAGGCGCTTGAGCAGGGTCCGATCGCGCACATCGCCTTTCACGAAAGACACAGGCTGCTGCGCGATCTGCTCCACGCGGCGCAGCGCCTGTTCGCTGCCATTGTGCAGATTGTCCAGCACCACGACCCGATGCCCCGCCTGCACCAGCTCAACAACCGCATGCGCGCCGATGTAGCCGGCGCCGCCCGTTACCAGAATAGTCATGTCTTTCCTGCTCAGGATCCGTTGCTGCAGCGCCGCATACCAAGGTCGGCAAGGCCCCCGCGCGCCAGCCCGTCTCAGGCCACCGCATCCCGCCAGGCGGTGGTGGCAAAGCGGCTTTCGATCAGCGCTTCGGCCTGCTCCAGCTCCGCCGTGGTCAGTTCATCGTGGTTCAGCACATAGCGCTCGGCAAAAGTGGCGATTAAATGGTCGATGATCAACTCGCGCGCCATTTGCGTCTGCCGGCGCAGCGGATCAACGCGCTTGATCGCACTCGTGGTGCCCTTGTCGGACATCTTCTCGCGCCCGATGCGCAGCACCTGCAGCATCTTCTCGGCATCCATGTCGTAGGACATGGTGACGTGGTGCAACACGGCATCGCCGCGCCAGGCCTGGGCCGCGCCGCCGATCTTGCCGCCATCCGAGGTAATGTCGTTGAGCGGCTCGTACCAGGCATTGATGCCGAGCGTTTTCAGGCCCTCGAGCACCCAGTGATCCATCTCCGCATAAGCCTGCTGGAACGACAGGCCCTCGACCATGGCGCGCGGCGCACAAATGGAATAGGTGATCTGGTTGCCCGGCTCCACGAACATGGCGCCGCCGCCGCTGATGCGGCGCACGATTTCGACGCCGTGGCGCTCGGCCGCGGCCAGATCCACCTCGTTTCTGACCGACTGGAAGCGCCCCAGCACGACGGCCGGCGCCGCCCATTCCCAGAAGCGCAGGGTCGGCGCGCTGGTGCCCGCGCCCACGGCATCGGTGAGCACCTGGTCGAGCGCCATGTGCAGCAGGGGCTGCTGCGCGGCCGGGCGCAACAAGCGCCATGCATAATCGCGCCAGCGGGTGCGGCTCATGACTGGCCATCCTGTTCCAGGGCGCGCCGCACGGCCACCGCCACACCTTCCGGCGTGATGCCGTACATGGCCACATCAGCGGGCAGCGCCGCCTGGATGCTGGCCGCAAGCGTATCTTCGTCGGCACTGGCCGGCTGGCCTTCGAGCGCGGCATTGATCGCCGCGATGGCCTCCGGTGGCTCGAGAAAAAAATCGCCGCTGACCTGAACCTCGGCCAGCTGTTCGTCGCGCAGCAGCAGGTCAACCTGCACCAGCTTGCCACCCGGGATCTTGTATTCGCCGTGCAATTTGTTCATGGCCATAGTATACGCCAGCGTCGCGCCGGTTCATTCAACATAGGTCACCCGATACACGGCACCGGCGTAATCATCGCTGATCAGCAGGCTGCCATCGGCGAGCGGCAGCACGTCCACCGGCCGGCCCTGCACGTCTTCGTCTTCCTCGAAGCCGGTGACAAAAGGCTGGTAATCCTGCACCTCGTCGCCATCGACGGTCACCGTCATGACCCGGTAGCCGACCTTGCTGGAGCGGTTCCAGGAGCCGTGTTCGGCAATGAAAATGGCGCCCTGATATTTGTCAGGAAACTGATTGCCCTGATAAAAGCGCATGCCGAGCGCCGCCACATGGGCGCCCAGCTTGAGCACTGGCGGCACATAATCGCTGCATGGATGGCCCTGACCGTATTCCGGGTCCGCCACATCGCCGGCATGGCAATAGGGATAGCCGAAATCCGCGCCGGCCCGATCGAGGCGATTGAGCTCGTCATCCGGCACATCGTCGCCCATCATGTCGCGGCCGTTGTCAGTGAACCAGAGCTTGCCGCTGTCCGGCTGCCAGTCGAAGCCCACCGTATTGCGCACGCCGCGGGCCACGATCTGCCAATCGCTGCCATCAGGGCGCATGCTGACAATGCTGGCGAAAGGTTCCTCGGGTTCACAGATGTTGCAGGGTGCGCCGACTCCGACATACAGGCGCTCGTCCGGGCCGAAGGCGATGAAGCGCCAACCGTGATGGGTCTTGTCCGGCAAGTCGTCGGTTATCACTTCCGGCTCGGGCGGATCATCCAGCTGCGCCTCAATGTCGCGCAGCACCAGGATGCGGCTGACGGCTGAGATGTACAAATCGCCATCGTGAAACGCAACCCCGACCGGCATGTGCAGATCGGTGGCAAGCACGCGCACCTGATCGGCACGGCCATCATTATTGCTGTCGGTCAGGGCATACACCTTGCCGGCACGCATCGAGCCGACGAAAATCGTGCCTTCGTCGCCGAGCGTCATGGCGCGCGCTGAGGGCACTTGATCGCTGTAGACGGCAATGTCGAAACCCGAAGGCAATTCCAGCCTGGACAAATCCAGCGCCGCCGCCAGCGCCGAAGAAGAAATCAGAGCCAACATCAGCACGATCATGATGCGCATGTCGAATCCTCCGCCACTTGACTGTCAACGTAACGCCAGCATCGCCCGGCTTGCAAGAAGCTGCAAGCCGCCCGGCCTGCGACAGTGGGAACGCCAGCCAATCAGGCGCAGGCCGGATTCCGGCTGTGTTATTCTGACGCATGGAAAGTTCTAAAGGAGGAACAGTAATGAGCGAAATACTGGGGCCACAGAAACTGGGGCCGCTGACCCCCCTGGTCGGCTACTGGGAAGGTGATGTCGGCGTGGATGTGTCTTATCGCCACATCGATGACGAGACCACGACCACGAGCTATTTCGAGACGGCTTGGTTCACGCCCATCCCGACGCAGCAGAACGGCGAGCAGTTTCTCGAGGGCCTGAAATTCGGCATGACCGCCTGGCGCCACGGCGAAGAGGCCATGACCCCGTTCCACGACGAGGTCGGCTATCTGCTGTGGGACGATGCCAACGGCCAGGTCATGCGCAATGTCGTGTTCGGCCGCGGCATCGCCATTCTCGCTGGCGGCACGGCCAAGCGCCGCGACAAGGAACTGTCTTTCAAGGCCGTGCCGGGTGATCCCAACTACGGCATCCTGCAGAACAAATATCTGTCGCAAAAGGCGGAGCTCATTGATTTCGAAGGCACGTTCACGTTTGGCGACGACGGCAGCTTCAGCTACGACCAGACCCTGATCCTGGACATCGAAGCCATCGGCGGCAAAATGAACCACACCGATCGCAACACGCTGCACCGCGTCAAGCGCATTTCACAAAGCGTGAAAGACGCCTGATCGCAACATCTTGCTGCCGCCGGCCTTGCGCCGGCGGCTTGCAGGCTCGCGTCTGGCCCGTTGGCCAGCCTCATAGCGTCATTCATTCAGCCAGCTCGATCAACAGATCGCGTGCCGCCACCGTCTCGCCTGTCTTGACGTGTATGCGCGCGACGGTGGCGGCATGCGGCGCGGCCACGCTGGTTTCCATTTTCATCGCCTCCAACATGAGCAGGGCTTCGTTTTTCTCCACCCGCTGGCCTTCCTGCACCGCCACCTGTACCACCATGCCCGGAATCGGCGCGCCGACGTGGGCCGCGTTGCCGGCATCGGCCTGCGGGCGCGCGGCCACCGCTTCGCTGTCGGCGTTTTCAATGCGGATCATGCGCGGCTGGCCGTTGAGTTCGTAGAACAGGCGCGTATCGCCCTCATCCTCGGAGCTGCCCTGCAGGGTAATCACCAAAGCCTTGCCAGTCTCGATGTCGACATTGATCTCCTGCTGCTCCGGCAGCCCGTAGAAAAACACCGGCGTCGGCAGGCGGCTGACATCGCCGTAGCGGCTGCGATGCGCGGCAAATTCGGCGAACACTTGCGGATACATCAAGTGCGAGGCCAGATCCGTGGCGCTGAGCTCGATGCCCAAATCATCCTCGGCCTGCTTTTTCACCTCATCCAGATCGGCCTCTGCCAGGCTGGCGGCAGGCCGGCCTTTAATGGGTTCTTCGTCCCCGAGCACCTTTTTTTGCAGCGCACGCGGAAAGCCGCCCATTGGCGTGCCCAGCTCGCCGCGGAAGAACGCCACCACCGAGGCGGGGAAGTCGATATCCATGTCCGGATCGGCCACCTGCTCTGGTGTCAAACCCTGGGCAACCATGTACAGCGCCAGGTCGCCAACCACCTTGGACGTTGGCGTGACCTTGATGATGTTGCCGAACAGCTTGTTGACATCGGCATAGGCCTGCGCGATTTCCGGCCATTGCCGAGTCAGGCCCATGGCGCGCGCCTGCTCGCGCAGATTGCTGTACTGGCCGCCGGGCATGGCATGGCGATAAACATCGGCGGTACCGGCGCGCACGCTGGACTCGAACGGTGCGTAGTAGCGGCGCGCGCCTTCCCAGTAGTCCGATAATTGGCGCAGCGCCGTGCGCTTGACGCCGGGATCGCGCTTGCCATCGGCCAGCGCCGCTGCGATGGCGCCCAGATTCGGCTGCGAGGCCAGTCCGCTCATGGCATCGAGCGCGCCGTCGACCGCATCCACGCCGGCGTCCACGGCGGCCAGCACGCTGGCGGCGGCAATGCCGCTGGTGTCGTGGGTGTGGAAATGAAGCGGCAGCTCTATTTCCTGGCGCAACGCCGTCACCAGTTTGTGGATGGCGCCGGGCTTGCACACGCCGGCCATGTCCTTGATGCCGAGCACGTGGGCGCCGGCGGCCTGCAGCTGCCGGGCCAGGTCGAGGTAATAGGCGAGCGTGTACTTGTCTTCCGCCGGATCCAGCAAATCGCCGGAGTAGCAGATCGCCGCTTCGCACAGGGCGCCGGTTTCAAGCACACTGTCGATTGCCACGCGCATGTTGTCGACATTGTTGAGCGCGTCGAACACGCGGAAGATGTCGATGCCGTTGGCCGCCGCCTGCTCGATGAAATAGCGCACCACGTTGTCGGGATAATTGGTGTAGCCGACCGCGTTGGAGGCGCGCAACAGCATTTGCAGCGGGATATTGGGCACTGCGGCCCGCAGGCGCGCCAGCCGCTGCCATGGATCCTCGCGCAAGAAGCGCAGCGCCACATCGAACGTGGCTCCGCCCCAGCATTCCAGCGACAGCAGCTCCGGCACCATGTGCGCGTAATACGGTGCGATCGCCAAAATATCGCGCGTGCGCATGCGCGTGGCGAGCAGCGATTGGTGCGCGTCGCGCATGGAAGTGTCGGTGAGCAGCAGCTGCGGCTGCGCGCGCAGCCACTGGGCAAAGCCGGTCGGGCCGCGCTCCAGCAACTCATCGCGCAGGCCGCGCGGCAGCGGCGCATCCAGATCGATGGCGGGCTGGCGCGGAACGGGCAATGGCCGCGGCGGCGGCATGCGTTCTTTCATCAGCGGATGGCCATTGACCGTGACATCGCCGATGAAACGCAGCAGTTTGGTGGCGCGGTCCTTGCTCGTGGCGAAGTCGAACAGCTCCGGCGTGTTGTCGATGAAACCCGTGCTGTAGTTGCCCGGCGCGAAATCGGCATGGCTGACCACGTTTTCCAGGAACTGCAGGTTGGTGGACAGGCCGCGTATGCGGAACTCGCGCAGCACCCGGTTCATGCGCGCCACCATCACGTCCACGGTCGGCGCCCACACCGTCACCTTGACCAGCAGCGAATCGTAGTACGGCGTGATCTCCGCGCCGGCATAGGCGGTGCCGCCATCGAGGCGCACGCCGAGGCCGGACGGGCTGCGATACACCGTCAGCCGACCATAATCGGGCGCGAAGCCGTTTTCCGGGTCTTCGGTGGTCACCCGGCATTGCAGCGCATGGCCGTTGAGGGCAATGTGCTCCTGCGTCGGCAGTGCCGCACTGGCGCCGAACGCGTGCCCTTCGGCGATGCGGATTTGCGCCGCGACGATATCAACGCCGGTGACTTCTTCGGTCACGGTATGCTCGACCTGGATGCGCGGGTTGACCTCGATGAAGTAGAATTTGTCGGTATCGGCATCCATGAGGAATTCGAC
>DATGUT010000280.1:0-2209 GCA_035301185.1 Salinisphaeraceae bacterium | reverse complement strand
TCAGCGTCAGCGCCTGCTGCAGCAGCCAGAGGCCGGCCAGGCTTTGCACCCGGGCAGTCGCACTGCTCTTGCGCGCCAGCCGCGCACGATAGGCAAGCGGCGCCCAGGTTGCTGGCAGGCTGTGCAGATAGCGCGCTGTCGCCGCATCCAAGCGCATGTACACGACCAGCATCAGGCCGGCTCCGGGACAACAGCGAGCAGGCGCTGGCCGCGTGTGCCGGTTAGGGGTCGTGACGCACTTATCCGGCTCTGGCGCACGTGTTGCGGTGCTTGCAAAATGGGGCTGTTTTCGGGCATTGTTAGCGGACAACTCATGCTTGATATCCCATGTCGATCATCCGGCAATTCTACGGCCATGCGCCGGCGCTGTTGACCGATTTATACCAGCTGACCATGGCCTGTGCCCATTGGCACAATGGTACCGGCGAGCGCGAAGCCGTGTTTCATCTGTTCTACCGGCGTGCGCCGTTCGATAACCGCTTTGCCTTGGCCTGCGGCCTGGATGCAGCGATCGATTACATCCAGAACTTCACCTTCGATGAAGGCGATATCGACTACCTGGCAACTCTCCAGGACAATGCGGGCAATCCCTTGTTTGCCGAAGGTTTTCTGGACTATCTGCGCAATTTCCGCTTCACCGGCAGCGTCGATGCGGTGCCCGAGGGCAGCGCCGTTTTCCCACACCAGCCCATGCTGCGCGTGACCGCGCCGATGATTCAGGCGCAGATGCTGGAAACTCCGCTGTTGACGCTCATGAACTTCCCCACGCTGGTGGCGACCAAGGCAGCGCGCATCGTGCATGTCGCGGCCGGCGATGCAGTGCTGGATTTCGGCCTGCGCAAGGCGCAGGGCGCCGATGGCGGGGTCACCGCCTCGCGTGCCGCCTACATCGGCGGCTGCGCGGGCTCGGCCAATGTGCTTGCCGGCAAGTTGTTCGGCATTCCGGTCAGCGGCACCCATGCCCACAGCTGGATCATGTCCTTTGACAGCGAGCTGGACGCGTTCAACGCCTATGCCGATGCATTTCCGGATCAGACCGTGTTCCTGGTTGACACCTACAACAGCATCGAAGGCGTGCGCAACGCCATTCGCGCCGGTCGGCGCCTGCGCATGGATGGCCACAAGCTGGCTGGCATCCGGCTGGATTCGGGCGATCTGGCCACTTTGTCGCAAAACGCGCGTGACATGCTCGACGAGGCCGGCTTCGAAGAGGTCCCCATCATTGCCAGCTCCAGCCTGGACGAACAATCCATCGGTGCCCTGAAGCAGGCAGGCGCCCCGATCGTGATCTGGGCAGTGGGCACGCGGCTGACCACTGGCCAGCCGGATGCGGCGCTCGATGGCGTCTACAAGCTGGGTGCCATTCGTGCCGATTGGGGCAGTTGGTCGTATCGCATGAAACTCTCGGATACGCCGGGCAAGAGCTCGCGTCCTGGCGTGCAGCAGGTGCGCCGCTATTATGAGCAGGACGAGCCGATTGCCGACCTGCTGTATGACATCGCTGCCCCCAATACCCGCTGGCGCGCGCGCCAGGGCGGTGAATGGCGTGAATTCGCCGCGGATGCCGAACACGTCGAAATGCTGGTGCCGATATTCCGCGCCGGCGAGCTCATATACGAACAGCCGGATCTCGAGGCTGTCCGCGCCTATGCCGGGGAACAGTTCAGCCTGTTCGCGGAGCGCCCGGACTACCCGGTGCTGGTCGATTACTATCTGGAGAAATCGACCCGCGATTTGCACGCCTGGCTGGCGGCGCGCGATGACACGGAGTATGCACAGAGCTTGCACCCGAGCTCGAGTTCGGAGGAAGCATCATGAGTCGCGCACTGTTGCTGGTGGACATCCAGAACGACTTCCTGCCCGGCGGCGCGCTGGCCGTGAGCGAAGGCGATGCCGTGGTGCCGGTGGCGAATCGCCTGATGCCGGCGTTTGATCATGTGATCGCCACTCAGGATTGGCATCCTCCCAGGCATAAATCCTTTGCCGCGGAACATGCCGGCAAGAAGCCGTTTGACGTTGTCGATCTGGATGGTCTCGAGCAAATCCTGTGGCCGGTGCACTGCGTGCAGGGCACGCCGGGCGCCAGCTTTGCCGCCGCGCTCGATATTGCGCCCATCGAGCACGTCGTCAGAAAGGGCAGCGACGAGCGCATCGACAGCTATTCCGCGTTCTACGACAATGGCCACCGCAAGGCCACTGGCCTGGTCGA
>DATGUT010000279.1:0-9536 GCA_035301185.1 Salinisphaeraceae bacterium | reverse complement strand
ACCCAAGGCATTGGTCAGGCGCTTTTGGAGAATACTGCGTATGATCCCGACAGCGGCCAGCTCATGACCGGCAGCTACATGGACTACACCATGCCACGCGCCGATGACGTGCCGGTGTTCAAGGTGGAGACTCGGGTCACGCCTTGCACGCACAATCCGCTTGGTGTGAAGGGCGCGGGTGAGGCCGGCGCCATCGGGGCGCCGCCGGCGGTGATCAACGCAATCATCGATGCCTTGAAGCCTTTGGGCATTACGCACATCGACATGCCGGCGACGCCGCTGAAAGTATGGCAAACCATTCAGGACGCCTCCGGCAATGCCGCGCAGGTCGGCTGATCAAAATTCGCAGGAGAAAGTGACATGCGTGCATTCAATTATCATCGGCCGACTTCGCTGGAGGAGATCGGCCGCATTCTGGGTTCGGCCACGGACGCCAGCCTGCTCGCCGGTGGCCAAAGCCTGATCCCATCCCTCAAGCAGCGGCTCGCCGAACCAAGCGACCTGGTGGATCTGGGCGGCGTACCCGAGCTGGCGGGGATTCGCGTCGATGGCGGCGAAGTCCGCATCGGTGCCATGACTCGCCATGCGGACGTGGCCGCATCGAAGGAGCTGGCACAACGCATTCCCGCGTTGGCGGCGCTGGCGGACAGCATCGGCGATCATCAGGTGCGCAACCGCGGCACACTCGGTGGCTCCATCGCCAACAACGATCCGGCGGCGGATTATCCGGCCGCCGTGGTCGGACTGGATGCCACGGTCGAGACCAATCAGCGGGAAATCCCCGCGGATGAGTTCTTCGTCGATCTGTTCGACACTGCGCTCGAGCCCGGCGAGATCGTTACCGCGGTGCGTTTCAAGGCGCCCGAGGCCGCGGGTTATGGCAAGTTTCCCCAGCCGGCTTCGCGTTTTGCCCTGGTTGGGGTCATGGTGGCGCGCTATGCCGACAGCGTGCGCGTGGCGGTGACCGGCGCCGGCATGTGCGTATTTCGGGTACCGGAAATGGAGCAAGCTCTGACGAGCGATTTTTCGGAAGATGCCATCCGCAACATTACGATACCCGCCGACGACCTGAACACGGATCTGCATGCGACGGCCGCATATCGTGCTCATCTGGTCGGTGTCATGGCTCGCAAGGCAGTCGCCACGGCGCTTGGCTGAGCAACCCAGTCGTTTGAACTGCAGGATGGGCATGCGCGCCTGTGCATGTCCACCCTGCGGGCCGACAGCTGGCTGCCTGCCAGCTGGAAGTCCATAATGAGTTGTCCAATCACTGCCACAACTGCCCTGCAGGCGGATCAGGAGATCATGACCGCAAGCCAGCCAGATACGCACCCACTTCCGGACTCGATCAATGCTGTTAGAGAAAAACTCAGGGAGGTGGAATACGTAGCCGATCGCAGCCTGGCCACGGTCATTTATCTGGCCCTCGCCATGCAGCGGCCGCTGTTTCTGGAGGGCGAGGCCGGTGTCGGCAAGACCGAAGTGGCCAAGGTGCTGGCCGAGTCGCTCGGGCGCCGGCTGATTCGCCTGCAGTGCTACGAAGGCCTGGACATCAATTCCGCGGTTTATGAATGGAATTACTCGCGGCAAATGATCGAGATCCGCCTGGCAGAGGCGGAAGGTGTGTCCGATCGCGAGCGCCTCGGCGAAGAAATCTTTGATTCTCGCTTTCTGATTCGCCGCCCCTTGCTGCAGGCACTGGAACCCGCCGTGGAAGGCCCGCCCATACTGTTGATTGACGAGCTCGATCGGGCCGACGAGCCGTTCGAGGCCTACCTGCTGGAATTGCTGTCGGATTTTCAGGTAACCGTGCCCGAGATTGGCACGATTCGCGCCGAGCAGCGCCCGATTGTCGTCATCACCTCCAATCGCACGCGTGAAATCCACGACGCCATCAAGCGTCGCTGCCTGTACCACTGGGTTGATTACCCCGACACCGAACGCGAACGCGCCATCGTGCAAATCAAGGCGCCCAACGCCGGCGCTCGCCTGCAGCAAGAGGTGGTGGCGTTTGTCCAGCGCCTGCGCGCGGCCGACTTGTTCAAGGTGCCTGGTGTGGCCGAAACCATCGACTGGGTCAATGCACTCGTAGAGTTGGATCAGACCGCGCTCGACCCGGCGCTGGTGGACGACACGCTCGGGGTGCTGCTGAAATACCAGGACGACGTCGCCAACATTCAGGGCGAAGAGGCCAGTCGCATCCTCGACCAGATCAAGGATCGCGTCGCCGACATATGAGCGTGTCCCCGCCGCCTGCGCCACCGACGCTGCCAGCCGCGCATTCGGGCCACCTTGATGACAACATCATGTTTTTCGTGCGCGTGCTGCGTGCTGCCGGGCTGCCGCTGGGCCCGCACCGGGTGGTCGAGGCGCTGCAGGCCGTGCTCGCGGTCGGCGTCGAACGGCGTGATGATTTCTATTGGACGCTGCGCTCGATCCTGGTGGACCGCCATGACCAGATCGAGGCCTTCGACCAGGCGTTCTACGTGTTCTGGCGCGATCCGCGCATCTTCGAGCGGCTCATGAGCCTGCCCCTGCTCAAAGCCAAACCCGAATTGCAGGAGCGCAAGCCGCCACCTGCCACTCAGCGCGTGCTGGATGCGCTGCGCCAGCAGCAACAGCAGCGACAGAGCAGGGAAAGCGAGCGCCGGGAAATCACCGCCCGGCTGCGCCACTCCGAAGCCGAAGTGTTGCAGTACAAGGATTTCGAGGCCATGACCGCGGACGAGCTGGCGCGCGTGCGCCGGGCGCTGGCCAAACTGCGCCTGCCGCTCAAGCCGCTGCCCACGCGCCGCCAGCGCCCGGCCGCCCGCGGTGAGCGTGTCGACATGCGGGCCACGCTGCGTGCCAGCCTGCGCGAAGGTGCGCATCTGGACCTCAAGCGCCAGCGCCCGCGCCAGCGCCAGCCGGCGCTCGTGGTGCTGTGCGACATCTCTGGCTCCATGGCCACCTATTCGCGCATGCTGCTGCATTTCGTGCATGGCCTGAGCGCCGACAACCGGCGCGTGAGCACGTTCGTGTTCGGCACCCGGCTCACCAATATCACCCGCTATCTGGTGAATCGCGATGTGGACGTGGCCTTGGAGCGCGTCGGCCAGGTCGTCCAGGACTGGTCCGGCGGCACCCGCATCGGCGACTGCCTGCATGAGTTCAACCGGCACTGGTCGCGCCGCGTGCTCGGCTCCGGTGTCGTCGTGCTGCTCATCAGCGACGGCCTCGATCGCGATTCCGGGGCCGACCTGGGGCCGGAAATGGAGCGCCTGACGAAATCCTGCCGGCGCCTCATCTGGCTCAATCCGCTGCTGCGCTACGCGGGCTTCGAAGCCCGCCCCGCCGGCATTCGCGCCATGCTGCCCTGGGTCGATGATTTCCTGACCGTGCACAACCTGTCCAGCATCGAGCAGTTGTCGGCCGAGCTTTCGCGCTGAGTAGAACTTTTTGGCACTCACCGACAAGCCGCTGCCGCGCATGCGCCGTAGCGGGTCAAGCCGGTATCATGCGCATCAGGTCTTGCGTGCAGAAGCCGCTGTACTGGCATTGCGAGACCTGCAAAAACTGTCACAAACTGGGCGTGAAAGTTTTGTTCCGGGTGTTTTCACGCACTTGCTCATTGCATGTTTTACGAGGCATGGCATGACGCAACTGGATGTTCTGGACACGGACAGGCTGACCCCTTACCTGGAAGCGCACGTAGCCGGCTTTCAAGGCCCGATCAGCGCCACCAAGTTTTCTGGTGGGCAATCCAACCCCACGTTTCATGTCAAGGCAGGGTCCGGTGACTACGTGCTGCGGCGCCAGCCGCCGGGCAAGCTGCTCAAGTCCGCCCATGCGGTGGATCGCGAATATCGTGTGATGCGCGCGCTGGCCGACACTGACGTGCCGGTGCCCGAGGTGTATCACCTGTGCGAAGATCGTGCCGTGATCGGCTCCCTGTTCTTCCTCATGGCGCTGTGCAATGGGCGGATTTTCTGGAACGCCGCCATCCCCGAGGTCGATCCTGTCCAGCGCAGCGCCATGTACGCGGAGATGAACCGCGTGCTAAGCGGGCTGCACGCAGTCGATCCGAAGGCCGTTGGCCTGGGCGATTACGGCAGGCCCGGCAATTATTTCGAGCGCCAGGTCGGGCGCTGGAGCAAGCAATATCGTGCTTCCGAAACCGAGCACATCCAGGCGCTGGAAGATGTCATGGTGTGGCTCGCCGACAACATGCCCGAGGACGATGGCCAGGTCACGTTGGTGCACGGCGATTACCGGCTGGACAATCTGGTGTGGCACCCCGACGAGCCACGCGTTATTGCCGTACTGGACTGGGAGCTGTCCACCCTGGGCCATCCGCTGGCCGATCTGGCCTACCAGTGCATGCAGCTGCGCATGTCGCCACAGGGTGAAACCCTGTCGGGTCTGGCTGGACTAGATCGGCATGAACTCGGCATTCCGAGCGAACAGGAATATGTTGCAGCCTATTGTGAGCGTCGCGGCATTGCTCAGATCGAGCACTGGGAGTTCTATCTGGTGTTCAGCTTCTTTCGTTTTGCCGCCATCATCCAGGGTGTCTATAAACGCGCGCGCGACGGCAATGCCTCCAGCAGCGAGGCGACGCGTCTGGGGCGCATGGTGGCACCGCTGGCCACGCAGGCCATGCAGATTATCCGTGACGGGGCATAGCCGGTGCCGGTGCAACAGCTATAACGACGACTGCATATGGCCACCGTCGACCACGAGCGTGCTGCCGGTCATGTGACGCGAAGCGTCGGCGGCCAGCAGCAGCAATGGCCCGTCGAGATCCTCGACCTGGCCCAGGCGCCGCTGCGGCACGCGCTTGATGGTGGCCTGACCGGCCTGGCTGGCGAAAAACGCACGATTGATGTCGGTTTCGATATAGCCGGGCGCGATTGCATTGACCCGAATGCCGTGGCGCGCCCATTCCAGCGCCAGGCTGCGGGTCAGTTGCTGCAATCCCGCCTTGGATGCGGCATAAGGCGCCACACCTTTGGCCACCCGATCGGCGAGAATGGAGGTAATGTTGATGATGCTGCCCGGTTTGCCCGCCGCCACGAGCCGTTTCGCGGCCTCGTTGGCAACCCGCCAGCAGCCGGTTAAATTGGTTTCCAGCACGCGCGACCAGTCTTCATCGGCAAGTTGCAGCGATAAATCGCTGCTGGCGACACCGGCATTGCAGATCACCACATCGACAGTGCCGTATTGCGCTTCGGCGGCATCGAATGCGGCGCCGATGGTGGCCGCGTCCGTGACATCGAGTGCCGCCACCGCAGCCTCGCCACCGTCGTTGTTGATCGAATCGGCCAGTGATTGCAGCGGCTCGACCCGGCGGCCACTCAGGATGACCTGCGCCCCCGCCTGTGCCAAAACGCGGCTGAATCTTTGCCCGAGCCCGCCCGCGGCGCCGGTGACCAGTGCCACCCGGCCAGCGAGGCTGAAGAGATGCTGCATCGTGTGCTCCTGAAGCGCTGGATTGCGAAACCGGCGTTCGATTGCCGCCTTGCCTTGACCGGTTTCCTGTGACCCGCGGCGGCTGAATCGCCAAGAATCCTACTCATTGGCGACCCCATGCGGCACATGGCCGGCGGTGACGATGCCCGCCGCCTTGCCGATGTGGCTCTGCTGATCGTCAAAGAAGAAATCGGTCTTGAAGGCGCGCAGGAACTCGGCCTTTTCCATGCCGCCGAGGAACAGTGCCTCGTCGATGCGAATGCCCCACAGGCGCAGCGTGCGGATCACCCGCTCATGCGCCGGCGCGCCGCGCGCCGTCACCAGGGCGGTGCGAATCGGGCACACTTGCGGCGGGAATTCATCCTGGATGCGGGTCAGCGCCTCCAGAAACGGCTTGAACGGCCCGCCGGGCAAGGGTTCGTTGGCGGCACTGGCCTCGTTGGCGGTGAAGGCATCCAGCCCGCGTTCGGCGAAAATGCGCTCGGAGCTGTCCGCGAACAGCACCGCGTCGCCATCGAAGGCGATGCGCAACTCATCGCTGGTGCTGCTGATGGTATCGCCAGGCTGGATGGTGGCCGCGGCGCAGCCGGCTTCCAGCGCGGCGCGCACGTCATTCGGATCCGCCGACAGGAACAGCTGGATGTTGAACGGGTTGACGTACGGCCACGGCGAGGCACCGCCGGCAAACGCGGCCCGGGTAATGGCCAGGCCGTGGTGCTCGATGGAGTTGAACACGCGCAGGCCGGTGTCGGCCGTGTTGCGCGACAGCAGGATGACCTCCACCCGCTCGCGCTCTGTCGTGTTCAGGGCCAGCAGCTTTTTCACCAGCCCGAACGCCACGCCGGGCTCGAGGATATCGTTCTCGTGCTTGATCTGGTGCTCGCAATATGCCTGCTCGCCTTGTTCCATGAACACACGGTGGCTGTCCTCGAGCGCGAACAGGGCGCGCGAGGAGATGCCGATCACCAGTTTATCCGCAGCCTTGTTCATGCCTGCAGTGTAGCGCGTTATGCGGCGCCGGGCAGCCTGCGCGCTTACTTTGTCTGGCCACGGCGAGTAGAATGGCAGGCAACACAGGCAAATACATGATTTGGAGAAGATGATGGCCACAGCAACTTTCGCCATGGGCTGCTTCTGGGGCCCGGAAAACGTATTTCGCGACACGGCCGGCGTGACCGACGTGGCGGTCGGCTACAGCGGCGGCCAGGTCGCCAATCCCAGCTATGAACAGGTCTGTTCCGGCACGACCGGCCACGCCGAGGTCGTGCAGGTGGAATTCGATCCCGCCGTCATCAGTTATGCTGCGTTGCTGGACGTGTTCTGGGCCAATCACGACCCGACCACGCGCGATCGCCAGGGCCCGGACGTGGGCCGTCAGTACCGCTCGGCCATCTTCGTGCACGGCGAGGACCAGCGGGCTGCGGCCGAGGCGAGCCGGGAGCGCCAACAGGCGCAGCTGGCGGCGCCGATCGTAACGGAAATCGAAACCTTGGATGCGTTTTACCGCGCCGAGGAATATCATCAGCGCTATCTGCAAAAGCGCAACGCGGCGGCGCAGGCGTGAACAAAATGTGCTGAATCGCCAGGCAAGGCGACGGCAAGCTGCCGCTGCGGCCGCCAGAAGGGCGGCAACCAAAGGGAGAACATGATTGTGACTGACTTGTCCCGGATAACCTGTGTCGAGGATTTCCGCCGCATCGCCGTGCGCCGGGTGCCGCGCATGTTCTACGATTACGCCGATTCCGGCTCGTGGACCGAAGGCACTTACCGCAGCAACAGCAGCGATCTGCAAAAGTTGTTGCTGCGCCAGCGCGTGGCGCAAAACATCGAACACCGCAGCCTGCGCAGCACCATGCTCGGCGAAGACGTCGCCATGCCCGTGGCCCTCGCGCCGACCGGCTCGACCGGCATGCAGCATGCCGATGGCGAGATCCTGGCGGCGCAGGCGGCCGAGCAATTCGGCATCCCGTTCACGCTCTCGACCATGAGTGTGTGCTCGATCGAGGATGTGGCCGAGCACACGACCAAGCCGTTCTGGTTCCAGCTCTATGTCATGCGTGACCAGCGTTTCGTCGAGGCCCTGATCGATCGCGCCAAGGCCGCCGGCTGCTCCGCTCTGGTGCTGACGCTGGATCTGCAGGTGCTGGGCCAGCGCCACAAGGACATCAAGAACGGCCTGACCACGCCGCCGAAACCGACGCTCGTGAATTTGCTTGATCTCGCCACCAAACCCTACTGGTGCTGGCACATGCTGCACACCAAGCGGCGCACGTTCCGCAACATCGTCGGCCACGCCGAAGGCGTCGATGACCTCAGTTCGCTGACCACATGGACCAACGAGCAGTTCGACCCGACGCTGAGCTGGGCTGACATCGAATGGATCAAGCGGCGCTGGGGCGGCAAGCTGGTACTCAAGGGCATTGCCGATGTGGCTGATGCCCATGCCGCGGTCGAGTCGGGCGCGGACGCCCTGATCGTCTCCAACCACGGCGGCCGGCAACTCGATGGTGCGCCATCATCCATTGCCAGCCTGCCGGCCATCGTCGAGGCCGTCGGCCAGGATATCGAAGTCTGGTTCGACGGCGGCATTCGCTCCGGCCAGGACGTGCTGCGTGCCATCGCCCTCGGCGCCAAGGGCACCCTGATCGGGCGCGCCTTTTTGTATGCGCTGGGCGCCGCCGGCCGCGCCGGAGTCGAGCGCTGCCTCGAGATCATCCACAACGAGCTTGATCTCACCATGGCCTTCTGCGGCCATACCGACATCAACGACGTTGATCGCAGCATTTTGCTGAACGGCGATTTGTTCGATTAAACCGAGGGTGTTGGCAGCATGCGCGCGGCGGCGAGCGCCGCTGTCAGCCCACCTGCTGGGGCGCGGCTCGCCCAGCGCCGCCGTGGTTTCCGCAAGCTTGCCGCGGCGATTGCCATCATGCCTGCGGCGGTTGCTGCGCTTGCTCGCCGGCATCAGACTCCGTGACCAGGGCCATGATTTCCGCGCCCACCGCCATGTCCGAGATCTTGCCGAAATGGCGGGCGCGCAGGCGTCCCTGCCGATCGACCAACAGCAGTGTCGGCGTGCCCTCCAGCGCCCAGGCCTGCATGGTCTGCGGCAGCATGCCCGTGCCCGGCGTGTCCACCGCCACCGGGAAGCAGATGCGGTATTCGTGCATAAACGCGCGCAAGGCGAGCGGCGGCATGGCGTCGTGATGCTCGAACACGCAGTGCAGGCCGATGACCGCGACATCATCCTGGCGAAACGTGTGCGCGATGCGCTGCGCCTGCGGCAGGCCGTGCTCGACGCAGCCGGGGCAAAGCATCTGGAAGGCTTCGATCGCCACCACGCGCCCGCGCAGACCGGCCAGCGTCAAGGGTTGTTCCGTGTTCAGCCATTCTGTCGCGTCTATTTCCGGCAGGGTGATTGCCGTTGCCATGAAGGTGCCTCCTGCAAGCATGCGTGCTGCGATTTGCAGCAGTGCTCGCTACTGTTCGTCGCCACCAGCCAAACCACTGTTCTCGACCCACTCAGCGGCTACTGCGTCGGGGGCCTTTTCGTCCACACCGACCCTGCGGTTCAGCTCCTGCAAATCATCAGTGGCAAGTGCAGCCGAGGTCGCATTCAAGGCCGCGCGGGCGTCGTCATTGACTGCATCTGCGCGAATCACGGGGACGATGTTCTGCGCCGGCACCAGGTCCTTGTCGTCTTCGAGCACGACCCAGCCCTTGGCCTTGATGATGCCCTGGGTGGTGAACATGCGCGCGATGTCGATGTCGCCGCCCTCGAGCGCGCCCACGGTCAGCGGGCCGCCAGCGTCGAGCGAGCGGAATTCCTTGAATTTGAGGCCATAAATCTGCTTCAGTCCAGGCAGGCCATCCGCACGCTTGGTCAACTCCGGCGGCCCGCCGATGACCATATTCTCGGCCACGCCCTGTAGATCGGAGATGCTGTTCAAGTCATGTTTTTCGGCCGTCTCTGCGGTCACCACCAGGGCATCCTTGTCCTCGGCGGGGGAAATGTCCAGCATGACCAGCCCCGCAGGCAAATTCTCCTGCACCGCATCGGCCACGTCCTGCTGTTCGTGCTCGCC
>DATGUT010000278.1:0-8773 GCA_035301185.1 Salinisphaeraceae bacterium | reverse complement strand
CAGTGCTGGCACCTATGACGCCTCCAACTCCATTGGCGGCGGCATGTCCAGCAACGCCGGCATCATCTCGGTGAGCCAGAACAGCGGCGCCAACTCCCTGATCCAGCAGGGCGTGACAGTGCAGGCCAATACGGCTTTCCAGTCGGCGCAGGCTAATGGGGGAACCCAGTAACCATTGAGCTCTTGTTCGGGCGCGATCCTGCATCGCGCCCGGATTCCCGATCGCTGGAAGTGGAACCACGGATCACAGGCAGTCTGCTGTCCTGTGGCATCGGCTGTGCCTATCGCTTCTTGCTCATCAACGCCAGCCTTGACTTGGCCATTGGCGCTGGCCTGAGCCGGGATACGCCGAACGTGGCATCACCCCGCGCAACTGCTCCAGCCCCAAGCGCGAGGGCGTCCTCAATCAGCCGGCCGCCAGCGCCGTAATCACGATGTCACGGGTGCGGCCGCGGTAACGATGCTCGTACAGGTAAATGCCCTGCCAGACGCCGAGATTGAGCTGCCCATCGGTGATCGGCACGGTGAGATCCATGCCGGTGAGAATGCTGCGGATATGGCCGGACATGTCATCGTCGCCTTCCTGATCGTGCTCGAACATGGGGTCGCCGTCGCGCACCGCCTGGGCCAGCCAGCGCTCGACATCGCCGCGCACGGCGGCATCGGCATTCTCACAAATCATCAGCGAAGCCGAGGTGTGGCGGATGAACACATGACACAGACCGGTGTCGATGCCCGTTTGTGCCAGGATGCGATTGATGTCGGCGGTTATGTCCAGGGTGCCACGACCAGCGCTCTGATAAGACAACGTATGCTGCATGTCTGCCTGATCCGTATTGGTTGTTACTCGGCCAGTTTCGCAGCCAGCATCTTGTTCGCTTCGGCGGGGTTGGCCTTGCCCTGCGAAGCCTTCATGACCTGGCCGACGAGATAGCCGAGCACCTTGGTCTTGCCATCACGATACTGCTGCACCTGGGCTGGGTTGTCGGCAATGACCTGCTCGACGAGGGCCTCGATCGCACCGCTGTCGGTGATCTGCTGCAGGCCACGTGCCGCAATCACGGCATCGGCGCTGGCGGCTTCTCCGGCCCACAAGGCCTCGAACACTTCTTTTGCGATCTTGCCGGAAATGGTGCCGTCGGCAATGCGCGCAAGCAGACCGGCAAGCTGTTCTGCACTCACCCGAGTATCGGCAATCTCGAGAGCGTCGCGATTCAAAGCGCCCGCCAAGGCGCCCATGACCCAGTTGGCGACGTTCTGGCCATGCGTCTGCGCAGCGCTGTCGCCTGCCTTGGCTTGCTGTGCAAGCGCTTCCACGACCTCCTCAAAATAGTCTGCCAGAGCGCGGCTGGCCGTCAGTGCCTGCGCTGTGTCGTCTGCCAATCCATAGTCGCTCATGAAGCGCTCGCGCTTGGCTTGCGGCAGCTCCGGCAAAGCCGCGCGCGCAGCCTCGATCAGAGCCGCATCAACCACCACCGGCAGTAGATCCGGATCAGGAAAATAGCGATAGTCATGCGCCTCTTCCTTGGTGCGCATGCCGCGGGTCTGGCCCCTATCGGGATCATACAAGCGCGTTTCCTGCACCACCTGGCCGCCGGATTCGAGCACGTCGGCCTGGCGTTCGAGCTCGAATGCAATGGCTTGTTCCATAAAGCGAAATGAGTTGAGGTTCTTGATTTCGGTTCGGGTGCCAAGCGCGGTCGTGCCGCGCGGGCGAATCGAGACATTGGCATCAACCCGGAACGAACCCTCCTGCATGTTGCCGTCGCAAATCCCCAAATACTGCACCAGTGCGTGCAATTTGCGTGCGTAGGCCACCGCTTCCCCCGGGCTGCGCAGGTCCGGTTCGGAAACGCATTCGATCAGTGGAGTGCCGGCACGGTTGAGGTCGATTCCGGTTGCGTGTTCAAAGCGCTCATGCAGCGACTTGCCAGCATCTTCCTCCAGGTGCGCACGCGTGATGCGGACGCGCTTGCTGCGGCCATCGTCGAGCGTGATGTCCAGCTGTCCACTGCTCACGATCGGCAGCTTGTTCTGGCTGATCTGGTAGCCCTTGGGCAGATCCGGATAAAAATAATGCTTGCGCGCAAACACCGAAGTCGGTGCTATGGCCGCATCCACCGCCAGCCCAAACATCACCGCCATGCGGATCACATTGGCATTGACGACCGGCAGCACGCCGGGCAGCGCGAGATCCTCGGCACAGGCCTGACTGTTGGGCGCTGCCCCATAGGCCGTGCTTGCTCCCGAGAAGATCTTGCTCTGCGTTGCCAGTTGGATATGAACTTCCAGCCCGATCACCGGTTCCCAGCTCATTGCTCAAAGCCCTCCGGCCATTGCGTATGCCAATCCGTCGCCTGCTGGAACGCATGGCCTGCATTCAGCAACCGGCCCTCTTCGAACCACGGCGCCAGCAGTTGCAAGCCGACCGGCAGCCCAGCGACGAACCCCGCCGGGATCGACATGCCCGGAATGCCGGCCAAGCTCGCGGGAATGGTATACATGTCGTTGCGGTACATGGCCACCGGATCATGCAATTTTTCGCCCAGCTGGAACGCCGGCGTCTGGGTTACCGGCCCTGCGATCAGGTCCACCTGCTCGAACGCCTGCGCAAAATCCTGAGTGATCAGGCGGCGCGTGCGCTGTGCCTTCAGGTAATAGGCATCGTAATAGCCGGCCGACAGGACGTGGGTGCCGACCATGATGCGACGCTGCACCTCGCGCCCGAAACCCTCGGCCCGGGAACGACTGTACAGGTCTTCCAGATCCCGTGGCGCATTGCAACGATGGCCATAACGCACGCCGTCGTAACGGGCAAGATTGGATGACGCCTCCGCCGGGGCCAGCACATAATACGTTGCCATTGCCAGATCGGTATGCGGCAGCTCGATGTCGACAACGGTCGCGCCCAGCGCTTCCAACTGGCGCACCGCCGCGTTGATTGCCGCACGCATGCCGGCATCAAGGCCTGCAGCAAAATACTCCTGCGGCAGACCAATCCTGAGCCCGGCAATGCTGCCGTTCAGCTGGGCGGCATAATCCGGTACCGAGCGGTTCACGCTGGTGGAATCACGCACGTCGAATCCGGCCATGGCAGCCAGCACGTGGGCACAGTCCTCGGCGCTGCGGGCGATACAGCCAGCCTGATCAAGACTGGAGGCAAACGCAATCAGGCCATATCGCGATACGCGCCCGTAAGTGGGCTTGATGCCGGTGACGCCGCACATTGCCGCAGGCTGGCGGATGGAGCCGCCGGTATCGGTGCCGGTGGCTGCAGGCGCCAACCCCGCGGCCACCGCCGCCGCAGAACCGCCGGAGGAGCCGCCGGGCACGCAGGCGCCATTCCATGGGTTTTTGACCGGCCCGTAGAAACTGGTTTCGCTGGACGAACCCATGGCAAATTCATCCATGTTGCTCTTGCCCAATGTGACCAGACCCGCGCTGTCGAGCTGCGCCACTATCGTGGCGTCGTAGGGCGCGATAAAATTGTCGAGCATGCGTGATGCACAACTCGTGCGCACCCCGCGCGTGCAGAAAACATCCTTGTGGATGATCGGCACACCCGCCAGCGGCCCCGAGACGGCACCATCGTCCACTTCGGCAGCCTGCTGCATGGCGCGTTCCGCGCACACCGTGATCATGCTGTTGAGCCGCGAATCAAGGTGGGCAATGCGATCGAGGAAATGGCGGCTCAATTGCCGTGCCGAAATACGCCCTTCGGCACGCGCCACGATCAATGCGGCCAGACTCCGTGTATGCATGATGTCGTATTCTGCTATTCGATGACCTTGGGAACGAGGTAAACGCCGTCCGCAATCGCCGGCGCAGCCGCTTGGAATGCTTCGCGCCGATCGCTTTCGGTTACTTCGTCAGCGCGCAGGCGCGCCACCAGATCCAGCGGATGCGACATGGGCGCGACAGCGTCGGTATCGGCTGCCTCGAGCTGGGCAAACACTTCGACGATGCGTGACAGTTCGTCAGCATAACCCTGGACCTGGGCATCGTCGATGCCAAGACGCGCCAAGCGGGCCACCTTGCGTACCTGATCGGCAGTCAAACTCACGGAACCTTCCTGTTTGGGGTTGCGCTGAGCAACGGCTCAGCATGTATCTGGCAAGTGCATAACAACCATGTTACCGCGTGTTTGGCAATGATGCATTGCCGTTTGTCAAACCCATTGCTAGCATAGCGCGCTTGTCATTCAGCCTGCCGCCGTGCGCGACCGGAAGTCGGCCGTGGCCGCTGAGCTCCTGTTTTGCGCCACATGAGTATACGCCCCCATGTTCGATAGCCTCCGCGGAATGTTTGTCAATGACTTGTCCATCGATCTGGGCACGGCCAACACGCTGGTTTATGCGCGCGATCAAGGCATCATGCTCGACGAACCTTCCGTCGTTGCCGTCGGCACCAACGAGCGCGGCGGCAAGCGCATCGAAGCCGTTGGTCATGATGCCAAGCGCATGCTGGGGCGCACGCCGACCAACATCACCACCATTCGGCCGCTCAAGGATGGCGTGATCGCCGATTTTACGGTCACGGAAAAAATGCTGCAGCATTTCATCCGCAAGGTGCATGCGAAGCGCCTGCTGCGGCCGATGACGCGGGTGCTGGTGTGCGTGCCCTACGGCTCCACCCAGGTGGAGCGGCGCGCCATCCGCGAATCGGCCTCCAATGCCGGCGCGCGGCGCGTGTACCTGGTGGACGAGCCGATTGCAGCCGCCATCGGCGCCGGCATTCCGGTCGGCGAGGCGCGTGGTTCCATGGTGCTTGACATCGGCGGCGGCACGTCCGAGGTGGCGGTGATCTCGCTCAACGGCATCGTCTACGCGGAATCCGTGCGCACCGGCGGCGACACTTTCGACGACGCCATCGTCAACTATGTGCGCCGCCAGTACAACATGCTCATTGGCGAGGCCACGGCAGAATCCATCAAACATCAGATCGGCACTGCGTTCCCGGGCCCCGAGGTCAAGGAAATAGAAGTCGTGGGCCGCCATTTGTCGGCCGGCGTGCCGCGCGCCTTCACTCTCAATTCGAATGAAATCCTGGATGCCCTGCAGGAGCCGCTGTCGAACATTGTCGGCGCGGTGCGCACGGCGCTGGAAAGCACACCGCCGGAACTGGGCTCGGACGTCGCCGAACGCGGCATCGTCCTGTCGGGCGGCAGTGCGCTGCTCACCGACCTCGACAAGCTGATCAGCGAAGAGACCGGCATGCCGGTGATCGTGGCCGAGGATCCGCTGACCTGCGTCGCCCGTGGTGGCGGCATTCTGTTGGAAATGATTGATCGCCGCACGGGCCAGCTGTTCTCCGTCGAATGAGTGAGCAGCCGCGCCAGCGCGTGCATGGCGGGTTGCGCTGCAACGGGGGCAAACCTATGGTGAAGAGCCGGTTCATCCATTTGTTTTGAGGCTGTCGTGCGCGGACTCTCCGATGACGACAAACTGCCGCTGCTGAGTCGCCGCTTTCCAATGGGATTGCGGCTGCTGCTCGTGGCTGTGGTGTCCATCGCGCTGATGATGTTCGACAGCAGCCACAATGCCATGGCGCCCATTCGCAGCAGCCTGTCGGTGGCCATGCAGCCATTGCAAGTCCTGGTTGAGGCGCCGGCCGATGCGCTTGCCTACCTGCGCCGTTTCAGCAATCGCGGCCAGCTGATAGCGCGCAACGATGCGCTGTCCAGAAAAGTGCTGTTGCTGCAGGCACGGCTGCAAAGGCTATCGGCCCTGGAGGCCGAAAACGAGCGCATCCGCGCCTTGCTCGAGTCCTCGCAAGACAGGCGCCAGGAAGTGCTTATCGCCGGCATCCTATCGGCGAGCGCGAACCCTTATCAACACTACATTACCTTGGACAAGGGCAGCCTCGACGGCGTTTACAGCGGCCAGGTGCTGGTGGATGCCAATGGCATCATGGGCCAGATCCTGAGCGTTACCCCCACCAATTCGCGCGCCATTCTCATCACCGACGCCAATCATGCGATCCCGGTGGAAATCAACCGCACAGGCCTGCGCACCATTGCCGAGGGCACCGGCAAGTCGGGCCAGCTGCATTTGCCGTTTCTGCCCAAGAGCGCCGACATCCAGGAAGATGATTTATTGGTCAGCTCGGGGCTTGGCGGACGCTACCCAAGCGGCTATCCGGTAGCCACGGTCAGCGAGGTCGCGCATCCGCCGGGCAGCGAATTCCTGGCCGTGACGGCCACACCGACCGCCCGGCTCAATCACGGTGAAGAAGTGCTGCTGGTCTGGCGCCAGAAGCCTGCGCTGCGTGTTCCGCTGGGCAATCCCGCGCTGGCAACCATTGTCCCGCTTGCACCGGAGCTCGACGAGCTGAAACTGCCCGTGGCCGCCAGCGACGCGCCATGATTGCCAATAAACGGGTCAGCGGCCTGTTGATTTTCACCTCTCTGGCGCTTGCTTTCATGCTCATCGTGATGCCGTTGCCACGCTGGCTCGCAAACTTCTGGCCGCAATGGTATGTCATCACCGTCTTGTTTTGGGTGCTGATGCAGCCGCTGCGCTTTGGTATTTGCATGGCCTGGTGCTGCGGCCTGATCATCGACGTACTGTACGGCACGCCCTTGTCCCAGCACGGTCTGGCGCTGGCGACCGCGGCTTATCTGGTGATCAAGCTGCGTGAGCCGCTGTGGGTTTTCCCGCACTGGCAGCAGACTCTACTGCTGTTGCCGGTAGTGCTGATTTATGAATTCATCCTGTTCTGGATCGATGGCATCATCGGTTACGATATGTCGCCGCTGCGGCGCTGGCTGCCCGGCGTCACCGGCGTATTGTTATGGCCGGCATGGGCCTGGGGCTTGGAACGAATTGCCGAAATCGATGTCAGAAGTTAGCGGCTGGCCGCCTTGCTGAAGGTCTGCGGCCGCACAGCCATCAATACTGTACTGGGGGATGTAAAATCAGGATGCTGGGGGACAGCACGGGGCCAGCACGACAGGCCCGTACGCGCAGTGGCGGCGACCATCATATCCACATCACTCCGGGCGACGCCGGCTGATCGGGATATCGCGGCATGCCCAAGGAAAGAGCAATCAAGAACCATCCAGCGGAACGCAATCTGTTGCTGTCGCGCATTCTGGTGGCCGTGGTTGTCATGTTCATCATGAGCAGCGCCCTGCTCGCACGCATCGGCTGGCTGCAGATCACGCGTCATGATTATTATCAAACCCAGGCTCGCGACAACCGCATGCGGGTTCAGGTCACGCAACCGGTGCGCGGCCTGATCTATGACCGCAATGGCCACATCCTGGCCCAGAACCTGCCGGCTTATCGCCTGGTGGTGACTCCCGAGCAGGTCGAGGACATGGCGACGGCGCTGGATCAGGTTGCGCGCTTCATCGATATCAGCAACAGCGATCGCCGGCGCTTTGAGCAGCGCTTGCAGGCGTCCCCGAGTTTTCGGCCCATTCCCCTGCGCCTTGATCTGAGCCAGATCGAAGTGGCGCGCTTCGAAGTCAATCGTTATCGCTTTCCGGGCATGGAGATCCAGGCTGGCCTGGCCCGCCACTATCCGCTGGGGCCAGTCACGGCTCACCTGCTGGGCCATGTCGGCGGCATTACTGCCCGCGATCTGTTTCTGGTCGAGCGCGAGCGCTATCGCGGTGCCAGCCACATCGGCAAGGCCGGCATCGAGCTGCAATACGAAAGCCTGTTGCGCGGCGCGCTCGGTTCGCGTATTACCGAGACCAGTGCGGTGGGGCGCACCATCCGCGAATTGGAATACCATGCCCCCGAATCCGGCAAGAATCTCTATCTGACGCTGGATTCCGAGTTGCAGAGACTGGCCTACGAGGCACTCGAAGGATACTCGGGCTCGGTGGTGGCACTGGACCCGCAGAGCGGCGCCGTGCTGGCCATGGTCAGCCGTCCCAGCTACGACCCCAATCGCCTCATCGGCGGCATCAGCAAACGGGATTATCAGGCATTGCTGAGCGCGCCGCACAATCCGCTGTTTCGACGCGCAACCCAAGGCCGCTACCCGCCCGGATCAGTGGTCAAGCCGATCATGGCGATCGCGGCGCTGGAAAGCAATGTCGTTGATCCGCAGAAGAAGGTCTGGTGTCCCGGTTACGTCACTCTGGAAGGCAGCAGCCACCAATATCGCGACTGGCTGCGCAGCGGCCACGGCTGGCTCGACATGCGCCAGGCGATTTATCGCTCCAGCGATGTGTATTTCTACAAGCAGGCCATGAAAATGGGCATCGACACCATGCACAAGTATGGCGATCTGTTTGGCCTGGGCCGGAAAACCGGCATCGATCTGCCGAACGAACACAGCGGCCTGATGCCATCACGCAAATGGAAGCGGGCCGCGCGCGGCCAGCCTTGGTTCCCCGGCGAATCGCTGATCACGGTCATCGGCCAGGGCGCCGTCACCAGCACGCCGCTGCAACTGGCGCACATGACGGCACTGATTGCAAACCGCGGCAAGGGCTACAAGCCGCATCTGCTGCAAGCGGCGCAGGATGCCGACAGCGGCCGTATTCAGCCCTACCCGCCGGAGGCGCTGCCGGAACTCGAGATCGAGGACTCCGTTTGGGACGTGGTCATCGACGGCATGCGCTCGGTGGTCAACGCCCCGCGCGGCACCGCGCATTACTACATCGGCCAGAATCTGGACTACAGCCTGGCCGGCAAATCCGGGACTTCGCAGGTGGCGGCGCTGAAGCAGAATGTGATCGCGCCGAACATTGAGGACATGGCCTATAATCTGCGCCCGCATGCACTGTTCATCGCGTTTGCGCCCATCGAGGATC
>DATGUT010000277.1:0-5667 GCA_035301185.1 Salinisphaeraceae bacterium | reverse complement strand
GTCTGTCTGGTAATTGGCTGGTCGCCAAGCTGGCGCAGGCGTATATCGAGATTTTTCGCAATATTCCGCTGCTGCTGCAAATTTTCTTCTGGTATTTTTTTGTCATCCGCAGCCTGCCATCCGTCAGCCAAAGCATTTCCATCGGGGGACTGTTTTTTCTCAATAATCGTGGCATCTACATGCCGCGCCCGGATGCCGAGGCCGGCTTTCAGTTTGTACTGCTGGCAATCATCGTGGCCGTCGCGTGGCTTGTGATCTGGTCGATGTTCGTCAGATGGCAGCAGAATCGCACCGGACGGCGCCTGCCGGTTTTCTGGCCTAACGTCATCGTCTTTCTTGGATTGCCGCTGGTCGTGTTTTTGCTCCTGGGGGCGCCGCTGCACTGGAGTGTGCCGATACTGAAAGCCTTTAATTTTGCCGGCGGCATGACTGTCTTACCGGAGTTTGGTGCGCTGTTGTTTGCGTTGACGATGTATACGGCAGCGTTTATCGCCGAGGCCGTGCGTTCGGGCATTCTCTCGGTCAGCAAAGGTCAGACGGAGGCGGCACAGGCGCTTGGACTCAGGCCGAGACGCACGCTGCGGCTGATTGTGATCCCGCAGGCCATGCGGGTGATTATTCCGCAGTTGACCAGCCAATATCTGAATCTGACCAAGAATTCATCGCTGGCAACCGCGATCGGCTACCCCGATCTGGTCGCGCTATTCATGGGTACGACCCTCAATCAGACCGGCCAGGCCGTGGAAGTCATTGCCATGACCATGGCGGTGTATCTTGTCATCAGTCTGCTGATATCGCTGGGTATGAATATTTATAACCGCGCTGTGTCACTTCAGGAGGGACGGGCATGAGTGATGGCGTGGAACCCGTCGCAGACCCGGAACCGCCGACGCAGCACGGCGGCTTGCTCGGCTGGCTGCGCAGCAACCTGTTTTCAACCTGGTACAACAGCATCCTGACGCTCGTGCTGATATATGTGCTCGTCACTGTCTTGGTGCCGCTGCTGAATTGGCTGATTTTCAATGCCGATTTCGTTGGTTCAACACAGGCCCAATGTGACAGCGGTGGCGCCTGTTGGTTGTTTTTGAAGCAACGGATGGGATTCTTCATTTATGGATTTTATCCAGATGAGCAGCAGTGGCGCGTGAACATCCTGTTTGCCATGCTTGCAGCCTGTTTCGTACCGCAAATGATTCCGCGTTTTCCGGGGCGCAAATGGTTGGGCATCCTCGGCTTTACGGTACTGCCGGTGGTTGGGTTCTTCCTGGTCCGCGGCGGCGTGTTTGGCTTGCGTTTCGTGCCCACGAGCCTGTGGGGCGGTTTGATGCTGACGTTGGTGCTGGCTTATGCAGGCATGGTGGCATCATTGCCAGTGGGAATCTTCCTGGCTCTGGGCCGGCGCTCGTCCATGCCGGCAATCCGCGGTTTATCAGTGGTGTTCATCGAGGTCTGGCGCGGGGTGCCATTGATTACCGTGCTGTTCATGGCGTCCGTGATGATCCCGTTGTTTTTGCCGCCAGGCGTGACTTTCGACAAGCTGCTGCGAGCTTTCATCGGCATCACGTTTTTCTGGGGCGCCTATATGGCCGAGGTCATTCGCGGTGGGCTGCAGGCTATTCCGAAAGGGCAGTATGAAGCCGCCGAAGCACTGGGTTTGGGTTACTGGCGGAAAATGGGCCTGGTGATTCTGCCGCAGGCACTCAAGATCGTGATTCCCGGGATCGTCAACACATTGATTGCGCTGTTCAAGGATACGACGCTGGTACTGATCATCGGCTTGTTCGACATTCTAGGCACGGTGCAGGCCACTATCATGGATCCGGCGTGGAGTGATGTTACAGCGGAGGCTTATCTATTCGTGGCGTTTACATTCTGGATATTCACGTTCAGCCTGTCTCGCTATAGTCAGAGGCTGGAGCACAGATTGCAGGTGGGACACGAAAATGAATGATGACACCGCTGCCAGCGCAGGCGCCACGCGGGTGCCCGCTCCGACAGGCGAGAGGTTGGGGCAACATGGCTGATGACACGACACAGGTCGGCGACGCGCCGCCGAGTGCAGCTGTTTCGGCAGCGAAGAACGGCGCGGTCATTATCCGAGTCGAAGATGTATCCAAATGGTTTGGCAAGTTTTTGGCGCTAAAGAGACTGAACCTGGAAGTCAGCCGTGGCGAGAGAATTGTTATCTGTGGCCCGTCCGGTTCCGGCAAGTCGACGTTCATTCGCTGTCTGAATCGGTTGGAGAAGCATCAGCGCGGACACATCACCATCGATGGGGTGGAGCTGACCGATGATGTCAAGAACATCGAACAGATTCGCAGTCAGATCGGCATGGTTTTCCAGCAATTCAATCTGTTTCCGCACCTGACGGTAATGGAGAACTGCTGCTTGGCGCCAATGTGGGTTCACAGGGTATCGCGCAAGGAGGCCGAAGCCGCGGCCATGAAATACCTGGAGCGGGTCAGGATTCCAGAGCAGGCGCAGAAATACCCCGGCCAGCTCTCCGGCGGCCAGCAGCAGCGCGTGGCGATTGCCCGCTCGCTGTGCATGAATCCACACATCATGCTGTTTGACGAACCGACTTCAGCCCTGGATCCGGAAATGATCAAGGAAGTGCTGGAAGTCATGGTCGAGCTGGCCCAGTCCGGCATGACCATGTTGTGCGTGACGCACGAAATGGGCTTCGCCAAAACCGTTGCCGATCGCGTCATCTTCATGGATCAGGGGGAAATCCTGGAGCAGGCCACGCCGGAGAAATTCTTCACCAATCCGCAGAATCCGCGCACTCAGCAATTCCTGGAGCAGATTCTCGAGCATTAGCAGCGATCCGGATGTGACGCGCGGGCGCACGCTTGTGCATGCCGCGGCGAAGTTGGCGGCTGGGCGCGCAACAAGCTATAATTCGCGCCCGCAGCGTCAAATCATCAGCTCATATTTTCTATCGACAGGAGACCCAGTTGCGCCCGACAGCAATACTTGCGCTGGAAGATGGCAGCCTGTTTCGTGGTGTTGCCGTTGGCGCAGCCGGTGCCGCGACGGGCGAGGTGATATTCAACACGGCCATGACGGGCTATCAGGAGATCCTGACCGACCCGGCCTACCGGCGGCAAATGATTGCCTTGACCTACCCGCATATCGGCAATGCCGGCACTAATGCCGCCGATGCGCAATCCGATCGCATCCAGGCCGCCGGCCTGATTGTGCGGGAAGTGCCGCGCGCGCCGAGCAACTGGCGCAGTGAGGCCAGCCTGCTCGAATATCTGCAGGCCAATGACACGGTTGCCATCGCCGATATCGACAGCCGCCGCCTGACGCGCCTGTTGCGCGAAAAGGGCACGCTGCGCGGCTGCATCATGGTGGGGGATGATGCCGCTGCAGCGCTGGCAGAGGCGCGTGCCTGCGAGCCCCTGGAAGGCCAGGATCTTGCCACTAATGCGGGCACTCGGGCCATTCATGCTTGGCAAGAGCCGTCGGCAGATCTGCCAGCGACCGGGCAGCCTCCCGCTGCTGCACGCTTGCATGTTGCCGTTTACGATTATGGCGTCAGTCGCAACACGCTGCGCCAATTGGTTGCCTGCGGCGCCCGCGTCAGCCTCGTGCCGGCACAGGCCGTGCTGGGCGAAGTGTTGGCGCTGCCGGTGGACGGTGTGGTGCTGTCCGGCGGCCCGGGCGATCCGGCCGCATGCAGCGCCGGTATTGCCACCGCCAGGGCATTGCTGGAACACAATGTGCCCACCTTGGGCCTGGGCCTGGGCCATCAGTTGTTGGGCCTGGCTGCCGGCGCGGTTAGCCGCAAGCTGCGCCATGGCCATTACGGCGCCAATCATTCGGTGCGCGATGTGGATACCGGCGAGGTGTTGCTCACGAGCCAGAATCATGGCTTCGAGCTGGATCCGGGCCAGCTGCCGCCCGGTGTGCGCGTGCTGTATCGCTCGCTGAACGACGACTCGGTACAGGGCATCGAGATCGAGGGCAAGCCGGCTTTCTCGTTCCAGGGGCAGGCGCAAACCAGCCGCGGCACCCATGATCCGGCCCTGCTGCTGCGGCGCTTCATCCAGACCATGGAAGCGGCCGGACAAGCGGCTTGCGGTGTCAGCGCCGATTCGTAACCGGTCCGGCTCGAGCAGCGGCGAGCGCGCCAATTGTTAGTCATTGTTGCCACTTTATTCATGCCTGCGTGACCAACGCAGCCAAGCGGGGATTGCCCAGCCATGCCCAAGCGCACTGACCTGAAATCGATCATGATTATTGGTGCCGGCCCGATTGTCATCGGCCAGGCCTGCGAATTCGACTATTCCGGCGCGCAGGCGTGCAAGGCGCTGCGCGAAGAGGGCTACCGGGTCATTCTGGTCAACTCCAATCCGGCCACGATCATGACCGATCCGGACATGGCCGATGCGACCTATATCGAGCCCATTACCTGGCAGACGGTGGCGCGGGTGATCGAGGTCGAGCGCCCGGACGCGCTGCTGCCGACCATGGGCGGGCAAACCGGCCTCAACTGCGCGCTGGATTTATACCACCATGGCGTGCTGGACAAATACGACGTCGAGATGATCGGCGTGCGCCAGGCATCGATCGACATGGCCGAGGACCGCAACGCCTTCCGCGTGGCCATGACCGAAATCGGCCTGAATACACCGGAGTCGGCAACCGTGCATTCCGTGGCCGAAGGCGAGGCGGTGCAGGCGCGCATCGGTTTTCCGGTCATCATGCGGCCGTCGTTCACGCTCGGCGGCAGCGGCGGCGGCATCGCCTACAACCGCGAAGAGTTCGACGATTTGCTGGCGCGCGGCCTGGAGCTGTCGCCCACCAGCGAAGTGTTGCTCGAGCAATCCGTGCTCGGCTGGAAAGAGTACGAAATGGAAGTGGTGCGTGATCGCAAGGACACCTGCATCATCGTCTGCGCCATCGAGAATTTCGACCCGATGGGCATTCACACCGGCGATGCGATCACGGTCGCCCCGACCCAGACCCTGACCGATCGTGAATACCAGGTGATGCGCGACGCCTCGTTCGCCTGCCTGCGCAAGATCGGCGTGGAGACCGGCTGCGCCAATGTCCAGTTCGCGATCAATCCGGCAAACGGCGAGATGATCATCATCGAGATGAACCCGCGCGTGTCGCGCTCATCGGCGCTGGCCTCCAAAGCCACCGGTTTCCCAATTGCCAAGATCGCCGCCAAGCTGGCGGTTGGCTACAGCCTGGATGAGTTGCCCAACGACATGACCGGCGGCGCCACCACGGCGGCATTCGAGCCCAGCATCGACTACGTCGTGACCAAGATTCCGCGCTTCACGTTCGAGAAATTCCCGACCGCGGATGATCGCCTCACCACGCAGATGAAATCCGTCGGCGAGGCCATGGCCATCGGCCGCAACTTTCAGGAATCCCTGCACAAGGCCATGCGCAGCCTGGAAACCGGTTCCGACGGCTTCGACCCCATGCTGGCCGCAGTCGACAACGATGCCGCGCACGAGGCCATTCGTAGCGAATTGACGACGCCGCGGCGCCAGCGCCTGTGGTTTATCGGCGAGGCCTTTCGCGCCGGCTTCACGCTCGCCGAAGTGCAGCAGCTCACCCACATCGACCCTTGGTTTTTGGAGCAGATCGAGGAGTTGATCGCCATGGCTTCGCCAACGGATTTCATCTGCGTCGTCAGGTGAT
>DATGUT010000276.1:0-6667 GCA_035301185.1 Salinisphaeraceae bacterium | reverse complement strand
GCGCAGGCTGGCCAGCGTCAGCGTACGCAAATCGTGGCCATCGATCTGAACCGAGCCTTTTGTCGGGTCGTAGAGCCGCAGCAACAGGCTGATGAGGGTGGACTTGCCCGCGCCGGATGCGCCGGTGATGGCTATGGTTTTGCCGGGGGCCACATGCAGCGACAGGTCTTTCAATATGCTCGTGTCGGCGCGGTAGCTGAACTGCACATGATCGAAGGTTACTGCGCCAGCCAGTCCGTGCGCCGCAACCGCTTCCCTGGTGTCGCGCACTTCGGGGACTTCATCCAGGACAGACACCACCCGCTCGCCGGCCGCGGCCGCCTTGGCCAGGCGCGCCGTGTACTTTGCATACTGGCGCACCGGGCGGAACGTGTTTTTCAGATAAGTCACGAACACCAGCAGATCGCCCGGCGACAGGCGCCCGTCCAGAACCTGCCGAGTGCCAAACCACAGCACGATCGCCAGCCCAAGGCCGGTCAGCAAGTCAACCGAACGTTCCAGCAACGCCGCCAGGCGCGTGCCCTGCACGCTCATGCGCAGATCCTGGCCACTTATGGCGTTGAATTCCTCGCTGGCCTGTTCCTCCAGGCCCAGCGCCTGGATGGTGCGGATGCCGGCCATGGTTTCGGCGCCAGTCGAGGCCATTTCACCTTCGCGACGGCGTTGGGTACGGCTGACACTGTGGATGCGCCGGGTCAGGCGCACGGACAGGAGCCAGAGCAGCGGCAGCGGCGACAGTGCCAGCAGTGCCAGTTGCCAGTCGAGCACCAGCATCACCACGACCATGCCGACAAGAATGAAGGCGTTGGCAATCAGCGGCAGCGCTGCGGTGACGGCGGTTTCCTTGAGCATGCCGACGTCGCGCACCAGGCGCATGGCCAGGTCGCCGGTGCGTGCGCGTGTATGGAAGCGCAGCGACAGTGTCTGCAAGTGACGAAACAGATCGTTGCGCACCGCAGTCACGATGCGATTGCCGGCGAGTGCGAAGCCGACCTTGGACAAATACTCGAACAGCGCCTTCAGGCCGATGATGGCAATCAGCCCCCCGGCGCAAAGCGCGAGCAGGGTCAAGGGAGCCAATGCCGCGGCCGCCGGTTCCTGGCCGACAACCGATGGCACGACGCGATCGAAAATGAACTTCAGCGGCCACGGCTCCAGCAGCTTCGTTCCGGTCACCGCCAGCAGAGCGGTGACCGAGCCGGCGAGCAGCATGCGCTGGCCGCGCATGTAGGGAACGAGACGCGCAAGCACGCGGCGCAGGCTTGGCAGCGCTTCAACCAGGCCTTCGGGACGTTTGCTCATGGCACATGCACTGGCGTCAGGCCGGCAATCTCCAACACCTGACCGGCGACATCGTGCCAATTGTGCTGGCGCACAACCTGTCTCCGCGCGGTGGCGCCAAGCCGTGCTCGCAGATCTGCATCGGCATTGAGCCGGGCGAGCGCACGGGCCATGTCTGCCGGATCATCCGGTGCGCACAACAGGCCGGTGCGACCGTGCGCCACGATCTCCGCCAGATGGCCGACGCGGCTGGCCACCACGGGCCGGGCCGCGGCCATGTACTCATAGAGCTTCAGTGGCGAGAAATAAAACGGCTGCGCAGTCGCGCTGTAGGGCACCACCGCCGCATGCATGCGTGCCAGCTGCCCCGGCACTTCTGCAGGCATCACGGCACCGGTGAATTCAGCCGCCGCAGTCAGGTCATGGGCCGCAAGCCGTGCTTCAAGAGAGCTTCGTTCGGGGCCGTCGCCGACGAGCAAAAGTCGCGCTGTTGCATTGTGTCTGGCACGCAGCCGGGCAAACGCATCAATCAGCGTGGGTACGTCGTGCCAGGGCTTGAGCGTGCCGAGGAAGCCGACCGTGAACGGCTCGGCTGGTTGCTCATGCGGCGGAAATCGATCCGGGTTGACCGCATTGGCAATGACGTGAACCCTGCGCGCGCCGTGATCACGCGCATAATTCGCAACCTCGGACGTGACTGCCGACACGGCTCTGGCGGCAACCATTGCCCGCCGCGTGCTGGCCTGCGCCTCAGCGGGCAGCGCCAGTGTCCGATGGCGCGCCTGCTCGGCAAGCAGTGGGGCATTGACTTCCAGCACGCTTGGCACGTCATGGGCCAGGGCCCATTCCATGGCACCATGCGCAAACAGCGCATGGCGTTCATACACAAGATCCAGCGGCGCCAGCGAATCGAGCAGGCGCGCCACGCTCGTGTTGGTTGCCAGCAATCGTCGTTCCCGTGTGGCGGCTGCGCCCTTGGGTGCCGCCGGCAGGGCGATGCACTGCACTGCCGCGAGATCCGCCGGAACTGGATCAGCCAGGCGCGGCGACAGGAAAACCAGTTCAGTGCAGCGGGCCAACAGGGCACGCAGCATTTCCTGAATGTGGACGGAAGCACCTTTGGCACCGAACGCCGGAATGCCCGGATCCGCGCAGACATAAGCAATGCGCATCATCCGACCTCAACCTGATCAACTGGTGGCGTCGCCATGGCGGCGGCAAAAATACTGCGCAGGCGCGCCGCATTGCGGCTGATGTCGAACTCGCGCTCAATCAGCGCGCGACCGGCTCGTGACAAGGCTTGTCCGAGCGCCGGTTCGTCGAGCAGCCGCGCCATGGCGCCCACCAATGCACGTGGGTCGCGGGTCGGCACGCACAGCCCCGTCTCGCCATCGCGCACGAGTTCAGGGATGCCGGTCACGTCGGTGGCGATACAGGGTGTGCCGAGCGCCATCGCTTCCAGCAGCACGGTTGGCAGGCCATCGCGATTTCCGTCGTGGCCGGGCACGCAGGGGCAGACCAGCATCGCTGCCGCCCGCAGCGCCTTGATGATCTCGCCTTGCGGCAGCGGCCCCTGCAGGTGAATGAGGTCATCGAGCCCGGCTGCGCTGATTTGCGCAGCCAGCCGCTCCTGCTCGACGCCAGCGCCGACGATGCGGCAAGTGACCTCACGGCCGCTGTTGCGCATGAGTCGTATTGCCTCGATCAGGATATTGAAGCCTTTTTTCTCGACCAGTCGGCCGACGGCCAGGATCTCGCCATCCACGCTTGCGGGTCGCGCCCAGACAAAGCGTTCCAGATCAAGCCCATTGTAAATGCGCACCAGCGCGTTGGCATCCGTGCCAAAGCGCTCGCGCAGGTAGGTGAGGTTGTAGTTCGATATGGTCACGGCGGCGCTGGCATCGCGCAGCTTGGCCGCCAGGCCAACCGGTTCTGCATAGTCGTAGAAAATATCCTTGGCGTGAGCGGTAAAGCTGTAGCTGATGCCGGCCAGGCTTGCCGCCAGCCGCGCCACGGTTGTTGCCGCGGTGGCGAAATGGGCATGCAGGTGGTCAATGCCGCGTTCGTGGCATGCCAGTGCCACGCAAATGGCCTGCGCGACATCCCGACCCTTGGCGTCGTCAATTCGGGCCAGGGCGGCCCAGCCGCCGGGCAGCGTGTCGCGCGCCTTGCAGATGAGCGACCACAACATCTCGGGCCTGCTGAAGCGATAAGGCACCCGCGTTACCGGCGCCCGAACCTGGCCGAGAATGTCCTGGAAATGCGCTTCCTGGACCGACCTCAAGGCAAAGATTTCCACATCGAGCCCGGCCGCTTCGTGGGCGAGAATCTCGGTGACGACGAAGGTCTCCGAATAGCGCGGATAGCGCTTGAGGACGTATCCAACCCGGCAGTTTGCCTGTGTCATGGCAACTCCTAACTTGCGGCGGGTAAGGTGCGTGACTCGGCAAGCATCTCGGCGGCGCGTTGGCGTACGCGCTCGAGCCCTGCCATGTCGAGCTGCGCCGGGCCAGGGGCAGGTGCGTCGGCAGTGAGCCAGGCACTGAGTGTCGCCGGCCGCAGGTTATCCGGATGCAGCATCGAGACCAGACCGCGCTCCACCAGCTGCTCCGCGCGCAGCAATTGTTCGGCCCGCGGCGTGACGCGCGGTGAAATCAGCGCCGGTCTGCCCAGTGATAACACTTCGCAAATCGTGTTGTAGCCGCCCATGGCGACGATTCGCTCGGCACCCGCCATGAGTGCGATCGGCTCGCGGGCGAAGTCGACCAGCAGCAGGTCGCTGCGTGCCTGCGCGCGCTGGCGCAATTCATCGCGCAGCGCGCGCGGCATCTGGCTGCCGGTGATGACGATGCCGCGCTGGCCTGGCGGCATCGGTGTCGCGACGAAGGCTCGGCACAGAGCCACGCCGTCGCGGCCGCCGCCGGCCATGCACAGGACGTACGGGCGCGTATCGCGGCCGATCAGCGTATCGCGCTCGCGCCGCGCCAGCGCCGATTCCAGTCGCGACCGCTGGTTCAGATAACCCATGTAGCGGCCCTTGGCACCCATGGGTTCGCTCAGGCCGCAGTCCGCCAGCAGGTCATAAAAATTCGGGTCGCCGTAAATCCACACGTCGTCGTAGTATCGCCGCACGGCCTCGAAGTTGCGCCGCTCACGCCATTGCTTGCGCACCACGGCTGGCCGGTCGATGACATCACGCAGACCCAGGACCAGCCGCGTGCGCTGGCGCCGGTGCAGTGTCTCCAGCAGCGGATTGAGCTCATTGAGCGCGCCGCGCGGGACGTTGTCGACGATCATCAAATCAGGGTCGAAGACGGTTACGGCGGCGGCAATTGTGGCGGCCCGCATGGCAACGAGCGAGTCCAGGTCGCCGCCCAGATGGCGCGGGCTGTAATTGCCGGCGCCATCCTTTTCGTAGGCCGGCAGCGTGAGGCAGTCAACTCCTTCCGGGAAGGCGAATGCGCCTGCCTCGCGCATGCCTGCAACCATTAAGATCCGCGGCGCTGGCATGCCTTGGCGCAATGCGCCAGCGAGCAGCAGATTGCGCCGCAAGTGGCCATAGCCGAGCGTATCGTGCGAATAAAGCACGATCCGAGGTGCGCTGTGCGATTGTTCCCTTGTATTGGACATAATGCCTCCGGACAGTTCGGATTCGCCGAACGCGTAAGGCGCACAACCTCCATTCCCCGCTCGGCGGGCTGGCGCATACCACTGATATCACTGTGCTATAGAATAAGTGGCGTGAGGCTGTGTTGCAGTTAGAAAACCATTAGAAATGCGTCAAGTAAGATTAGGGCGACGACCCAGGCCGGTGGCATAATGCGCATTCGCACAAAGATCTTCTCGAGCCACATGGCACTTGCCGTGACGGTGGCACTGTTCTCCATCGTCATCATTGCCACCCTGCGCGTTGCCGATCAGCATCGCCGTCATCTGGCCGACTCCTATGCGCAAGTCCACAACATCTACCTGATTGCCAGCGAAGCCCATCATCTGGTCGAGCAGATTGCCGAACTCATCAGCATCGGGCCGCAGGATGCAGACATAAGGAACTCTCGCCAGATCCTGCTGGAGCGCCTGGCGGCCCAGCGCCGCTTGATCGCCGAGGAAGTCGAAACGCTCACCAGCGCTGCGCAGCGAACGGCTGAATTGCGGGAGATCGATCGGATCGACCGCATTGAAAGCGTGATACACCAGCTTTTCACTGCCTACCAAAGGCTGAGTGAAGAGGTGGCAGCCGGACGGCATGTGGTTGCTTCCGCAATTTACGACAGCGAAGTCGAGAATGATTTGGACGAAGCGCTCGACGGGTTGCTGAGTGCGACAATCAGGCGCGAAAGCAATGAAATGCAGGCAAGTTTCGCCGCTTCGAAGCGGCTGCTGCAGTGGTCGCTGTGGCTTGCGTTCGGCATGGTGGTGATCGTCGTGGCGCTTGGCATCGGCAACATGCTGTTGTTGAATCGCACCGTGCTGCGTCCAGTGACCGCGCTGGCCCGTGCTGCCGAGGCGGTCAGGCGGGGCGAGCTGTCTCACCACGTCGCCGTTGCCGGCACCGACGAGCTTGGCAACCTGGCGCAGCGCTTCAATCGCATGACCGAGCAGATCAAGGCCCAGCGCGATGCGCTGCGCCGCACCAACGAAAACCTTGAGCAGCAGGTGGCCGAGCGCACACGCGAAGTGGTGGCCCGTTCCAGGGAGCTTGGAACGGCCAACGCACGCCTGCGGGAGGTGGATGCGAGCCGGGCGCAATTCTTTGCCGACATCAGCCACGAACTGCGCTCGCCATTGACCGTTCTGCGTGGTCAGGCCGAGGTTGCCCTGCGTCGCTCTGGCACCGATCCCGTCCGGCTGCGCAGGGTTCTTGAAACAGTTGTGCGCGAGGCCAGCCAGATGGGGCGGCTGGTTCAGGACATGCTGTTCCTGGCCCGCTCCGAGGCTGGCACGATTACGGTCGACAAGTGTCCCACGGTGTTGCAGGAGGTGATCGCCGACACCTTGATCGACAGTCCTCCGATGACGCACGACAAGGGAATCGTTCTGGCGCCGCACCAGCCATTCGAACCCGTGATCGTCAGTGGCGATGGCGATCGGTTGCGTCAGCTCATGCTTATCCTGCTCGACAACGCGATCAGCTTCGCACCTGCAGAATCCCGTGTTGCCATCGATTTGACGACCACGGAAACACGCGCGTCAATCAAGGTGCGCGACTCTGGCCCCGGTTTCTCCCGCGCTGCGGCCGAGCATGCTTTCACCCGCTTTTCCCAGGGCAGTGCCAGCAGGCGGCGAACCGGAGGGCACGGCATTGGGCTGGGCCTTGCGATCGCCAAATGGATCGTCGACCAGCATACTGGTCGTATTTACATTGAGGACACGGCCGGCGCCGGCG
>DATGUT010000275.1:0-9432 GCA_035301185.1 Salinisphaeraceae bacterium | reverse complement strand
CAGACGCATCACTTGTTCCTGGCGCGCGATCGGCTTGGCATCAAGCCCTTGTATTACGGCTTTACTCGCAATGGCGATCTTGTGTTCGCCTCCGAACTCAAGGCGCTGCTGGTGCATCCGCACATCGAGCGCCGCATCGAGCCGCGCGCGCTGGAAGCGTTTCTGGCGCTGGGTTATGTGCCCGACCCATTCTCCATTTTTCAGAATATATACAAACTGGCGCCCGGCCACACGCTGACCTACGATGCCCGCGAGCAGACGCAGACACTGGAGCGCTACTGGGAACTCGCGTTTGCCGAGGACAGCGGCAATCCCACTGCCGCGGATGCGGCCGCGGAGCTGCGCCAGCGCTTGGACGAGGTGGTGCGCATGCAAATGGTAGCCGACGTGCCGGTCGGCGCCTTCCTCTCCGGCGGCGTGGATTCCAGCGCCGTTGTCGCCATGATGGCAGGCGCTTCTGCCGAACCCGTGAACACCTGCACAATCGGCTTCGAGCGCAAGGAATTCAACGAAATCCAGTTTGCGCGGCAGGTGGCCGAGCGCTATGCAACGCGGCACCGCGAGCATCAGGTCGCAGCGGATGACTTTGATCTCCTGCCATTACTGGCTCGCGCTTATGACGAGCCGTTTGCCGACAGCTCCGCGCTGCCGACTTGGCGCGTGTGCGAGCTGGCGCGGCAGCAGGTCAAGGTCGTGCTCTCCGGTGATGGTGCGGATGAGAGCTTTGCCGGCTATCGACGCTATCGCCTGCATCTGGGCGAAAGCAGGGCACGTGCCATGCTGCCGGGCGGCTGGCGGCGACCGCTGTTCGCCACACTCGGTCGCATCTATCCGAAACTGGATTGGGCGCCACGCTTCGTGCGCGCCAAAACCACATTTCAGGCACTGGCCATGACCACTGCCGAGGCCTATTGCCACAGCGTCTCCATGATCCCGCAGGATTTGCGCGACATGCTCTACAGCGAGCAGTTTCGCAGTGAATTGCAAGGCTATCGCGCGGTCGATCTGTTTCGCGAGCATGCTGCCAACACGACAACCGAACACCCGCTGTCGCTGGCCCAGTATCTGGACTTCAAGACCTATCTGCCCGGCGATATTCTCACCAAGGTGGATCGTGCCAGCATGGCCCACGGCCTCGAAGTCCGGGTGCCGTTCCTGGATCACGAGCTCGTATCCTGGGCTGCTGGTTTGACGCCCGAGCTCAAGCTCCAGCGCGGCGAAGGCAAGCTTGTGTTGAAGCGCGCCCTTGCGGATCTGCTGCCGCCCGACATCCTGCAGCGGCGCAAGATGGGCTTCAGCATCCCGCTGGCCGCCTGGTTTCGCGGCCCGCTGCGCGAGGTTAGTCGCAAGGCGCTGACCGAAGGCGCCTTGCCGGATAGCGGCCTGTTCAATCCCAAAGCCCTGCACCGGTTGTGGGAGCGACACGTCTCGGGGCGCAGCGACTACAGCAGCGCTCTATGGGCGCTGTTGATGCTGGCGCAGTTTTTGCAGCTATGCGATGAACATAAGCCATATGCGCAGTATTTTAGCGACCACGAGCAAGGGAGGGTTGGACATGACGCATGTGCCTGACTCGCGCCCTGTGCCAAGCAACTCGCGTGGCTGCAGCGTCATTTGCGGCTTGCTGCGCTCTAGGACCAAACTTGTTCTGCTGGCAACGCGACCATGAACGCGCAGCGAAAACCTTCGTTGCTGGTGTTGAGCAGCCTTTATCCCAACAGTGTTCAGCCTCGACACGGCATTTTTGTTGAGGAGCGGCTGCGCAAGCTGATCGCTACCGAGGCCGTGACCGCGCGCGTGGTAGCGCCGGTGCCCTGGTTCCCGTTTCGCAATCCGCGCTTCGGCCGCTATGCGGACTTTGCGGCCGTGCCAGCGCGCGAAGTGCGCTATGGGATCGAGGTGCTGCATCCGCGTTATCTGGTTATTCCGCGCGTGGGCATGACGCTGGGGCCGCTGAGCATGGCCGCCGCCGTGGCGCCGTTGCTGCGCAGGCTGTTGGCCGCGGGCGAGCAGTTTGATTTGATCGATGCGCATTATTTCTATCCCGACGGCGTGGCCGGTGTGCGCTTGGGGCAACGCTTCCAGCTGCCGGTGGTGGTTACCGCGCGCGGCACCGATATCAACCTGATTTCCTCCTTGCGCATGCCGCGCCGGCAGATTGTTGCCGCGGCACGGCAGGCAGCGGCTCTGGTTACGGTATCCGAGGCGCTGCGCGAAGCCCTGCTGGCATTGGGCGCGGATGCAAAAAAAACGATTACGCTGAGGAATGGGGTCGATTTGCAGCGCTTTGCGCCGATTGCGCAACAGGAAGCACGCGCCGCGCTTGCATGTGTGCCAGCGCCTGATCAGCCTGTGTGGCTCGCGGTTGGGCATCTGGTCAAAGGCAAAGGAGTACATATAACGCTAAAAGCCTTGAGTCAGGCACTTGATGTAACCTTATTAGTCGTCGGCACCGGCCCTGAAGAGCAACCGCTGCGCGATCTGGCGGTGGACTACAGTGTTGCCGAGCGGGTGCATTTCCTCGGTCATGTGGAGCACGATGAACTGCCAACTTATTTCAGTGCGGCAGACGCACTGGTGCTGCCTACGGCATCGGAAGGCATGCCCAACGTGGTGCTCGAAGCCATGGCCTGCGGCACGGCCGTGATTGCCACCGCCGTCGGCGGGATTCCAGAGGTAGTCGCAGATGCCACCGCCGGTGTGTTGATGCGCGAGCGCTCGGCCACGGCCTTGCTTGACGCCTGGCACGCAGTGCAGACACAGGGCCTGGACGAGGCGCGCCGCAACGCCAGACGCGCCTATGCCGAACGCTTTGGCTGGACGGAGACGACGCGGGACCAACTGCAGCTTTTTCGCCAAATTCTTGGCGAAGCCCACATGCCTGCTGTCGAGGCAGCGGCCGAAACACACGTGGCGGAGCCAATCGTGGAACCGGTCAACAGGGAAGGGGAGTAGGTCGATGCGGATCCTGCATGTGCTCGATCATTCTGTGCCGCTGCACAGCGGCTATGCTTTTCGCACGTTGGCGATCGTGCGCGAGCAGCAGCGCCGCGGCTGGCAACCATATTTGCTGACCGGCCCCAAGCAAAACAGCGGTGCGGTACTGGAAGAAGAGGCCGAAGGCTGGCAATTTTACCGTACACCCTATGCACCGCGCGGCATGGGTCGTTGGCCGTTGGTCGGTGAGCTGGGCTTGATGCGCGCCCTGCAGCGGCGGCTGCAGGAGGTGGTGCAGGCCGTACGCCCGGATATCATTCATGCCCATTCGCCAGTGCTCAACGGCCTGCCTGCGCTGCGGGTTGCGCGCAAGAATGCGCTGCCATTTGTGTATGAAGTACGCGCATTCTGGGAAGATGCTGCCGTCGAGCATGGCACCAGCCGTGCCGGCGGTGTTCGCTATCGTGCTTCCCGCGCTTTGGAAACCCATGTCTTGCGCCGCGCCGATGCGGTCACGACGATTTGCAATGGCCTGCGCGATGCCATTGCGTCCCGTAAGGTGCCGATGAAACGCATCACCGTCATTCCCAATGCCGTCGATCCGGCGCATTTTACCCATGGCACTGCCGCCGATGCCGAGCTGCGACAGTCACTGGCACTGGATGATTGCACCGTCCTCGGTTTCGCCGGCTCGTTTTATAGCTATGAGGGGCTGGAAATACTGGTGCGGGCGCTGCCACTCATGCAGGACTGGACACAGCAGGTCAAGCTGCTGCTGATTGGCGGCGGCCCGGAAGAACAGCGTCTGCGCAGCCTGGTGGCAGAGCTCGGCCTGAACGACGCGGCGATTTTTACCGGCCGCGTGCCGCACGCTGAGATGCCGCGCTATTATGGTTTGATCGATGTATTGGTTTACCCGCGTTTGCGCCACCGGCTGACCGAGCTGGTAACTCCCTTGAAGCCATTGGAGGCCATGGCCCAGCACAAGCTGGTCGCGGCGTCCGATGTGGGCGGGCATCGCGAGCTGATCAGCGATGGCAAGACAGGATTTTTGTTTGCAGCGGAATCGCCCACGGCGTTGGCGGCACGGGTAGGGGATATTTTGGCCACCGATGGCGACACTCTGCAAAGCGTGCGCACAACAGCACGCCAATATGTCGAGGCCGAGCGCTGCTGGTCGACCAGCGTCGCCCGCTATGAGTCGGTGTATGGCAGCTGTAGCGGCGACAAACAGGAAGCTGCGGCGCGGCGCTCCGGAGCTTCGCAATGAACGGCGAAGCCGGCAGTCGTGTACCCGCCGTCATAGTCGGCGCTGGTGTGAACGGGCTGGGCGTGCTGCGCAGCCTGGCGGCAGCGCATGTGCCCTGCATCGTCGTGGATACGAGCGCGGCCCTGCCAGCCATGCGCAGCCGTTTTGGCCGCAAGCATGTCTATCGAGATGACGGCGCGGATGCCGTCATCCGGGCGCTGGAACAGATTGCTGCCGACATGCGCGGCGAGCGCCCGGCGCTGGTCCTGACCCAGGAACATGCCGTGACGCATGTTTCCAGGCAGCGCGAGCGCCTGCAGGACTTGTATCGCTTTACGCTGCCGGCACATGATGTACTGACCGCGCTTATGCACAAGGAGGGTTTCTACAAGTTAGCGCTGGCGGCGGGTGCAAGCATCCCGCGTAGCTGCCACATCACTACGACTGCGCAGATCGATGCCTTGGCTGCATTGCAGCCGCCGTTGGTGGTCAAGCCTGGCGTGCGTGATCGCGCCTATGCGGCCCGTTTTCGCAAGGCTTATCGAGTGGAAAGCGTAGGCGAGGCACAGACGCTGGTGCAGCGCATTTTGCCTATACTGGCCGATGTGGTCGTGCAAGAGTGGATCGAAGGAGCAGACTCGGATATCTACTTTTGCCTGCAGTATGTCGCGGCTGAAGGCGAGACGGCGGCATCTTTTGTCGGCCGTAAAATACGTTCTTGGCCGCCGCAGGTGGGCGGCACGGCGCGTTGTGCGCCGGCGCCCGATGCGGAAGTGTTGTCTGCTAGAACCACGGCATTTTTTGCCCATGTCGGCATGAGGGGGTTTGCAAGCATGGAATACAAGCGTGATGTTCGCAGCGGGGAGTTTTTCATGGTGGAACCCACGATTGGCCGAACTGACCATCAAGAAGAGGTCGCCACCTTGAACGGTGTCAATATTCCGTTGGCAGCATATCGAGCCGAGCTGGGGCTGGCTGTTGCGCCAGTGTCAAGCAGTAAAAAACCGGTGTGCGTCTGGCGCGATCGGGCGGCGGATCAACGGTCTGCGGCGCGCTCGACTAGTGTAGCACCCTGGCAACCGCCCCAGGCACGCATAGTAGATTCACTATGGCGGGTAGCGGATCCCATGCCTGCGGTAGTGCCTTTCGTCAGCAGACTCAAGCGACGTGCGCACCGCATAATGCGCGCCGGGCGCAATACGGCCAGCAGCAGCAAAACAAAGTCATGATCATGCTTGATCGGGTAACTCATCGCTTGCGCTCATCGCGCCGCTTGGCAATCTCACTGCAACAACATCTGGATGGTGCGGCCGACTGGCTTGCCCAAGCACAAGATGTCAGTGCAGATGATGGTGTTCCTGCTTATTACAATGCCAAAACGAAACGTTGGGCAGCATCTTATCCGGAAACCACCGGCTACATCATCCCGACTCTGTATCGTTATGCCAAGTTGAGCGGACGTGCGGAATTCGCTGAGCGCGCCACACGCATGGCGCATTGGGAAAGCAGCATTCAGCTGCCGGACGGCGCCGTACGCGCCGGCACCATGGATGCGGACAAGATTGTACCGACCATTTTCAACACCGGACAAGTTCTGTTTGGCTGGGCCGCAGCCTGGGAAGAGACCGGCGCAGAACGCTTTCGCCAGTCGCTGGTTCAGGCTGCCGATTGGCTTTTGTCTGCCCAGGACAACGATGGCGCTTGGCGGAACTTTGCATCACCCTATGCGCTCGATGGTGTCAACACCTATAACACCCGGGTGGCTTTCGGATTGGCGCGGACAGCCCAGGCGCTGGACGATGAGCGCTATGCGCAAGCCGCCAAAACCAATGTCGATTGGGCCTTGACGCAAGTGCGGGCCAACGGCTGGCTTGACAACAACGATCTGCAGGATAATCACCGACCATTAACGCATACAATTGCTTATGCCATACGCGGTATCCTGGAAGTGGGTATGCTGACCGATACACCTCGTTTTGTATCCATGGCGGAAAAAATGGCAGACTCGGTAGCCAGTGCGCAGCGGCGTGACGGCGCCCTACCGGGCCGGCTGGACATGCACTGGCGCGCCGCCACGCGCTGGAGTTGCCTGACAGGCAATGCGCAAATGGCGATTGTTTGGCAGCGCCTGGCAGCGCTTGATGGCAAGCCGAAGTGGCGCGATCATGCACGGCGCTGCATGGATTTTACGCGTGCGACACAGAATCTAGCGGCCAGCGATATCGCATGTCGCGGTGGCATAGCGGGTTCCTGGCCCAGGAGCGGCGAGTATATGCGCTGGCGCTACCCGAATTGGGCTGCGAAATTCTTCATGGATGCACTCATGCCAGAGGTATATGACTGATGCGCGATCTGCTGCTGGTTCTGATCGTGCTGAGTACGTTGCCGATGGCGTTCATGCGCCCGATGGTGGGTTTGTGGCTGTGGATTGGTTTCAGTTACATGAATCCACATCGGCTGGCCTACGGTTTTGCCGGTGGCTTGCCGTGGGTGCAACTCGTGGCCATCGTGACTTTGTTCAGTTTGCTGATCAATTCTCAACAGCGCCAGGCGATCCCTTGGAAACCGCTGACTTTTCTCTTGCTCGCATTCTTGTCCTGGACCGGTATCACCACTATTTTTGCGGTACTCGGTGATGCGGCGCTGACCAAATGGACAGACTTCCTCAAGGTTCAGGTGCTGGCCTTCACGACGCTGATACTGGTCACGGATCGAAAACGGCTGCATTGGGTTTTATGGGCCATCGTGCTGTCGTTCGGCTTCTGGGGCGCCAAGGGCGGGCTGTTTACGGTCATGACTGGCGGCAGTTTTCATGTCATGGGCCCCTACGGCAGCTTCTTCCGCGACAACAACCAATTTGCTCTGGTCATGTGCATGACGCTGCCGTTGATGCGCTACATGCAGCTCACCACAAGCAGTAAATGGATCTACCGGGGCATGTGGGTGTTGATGATTTTGACCGTTTTTTCCATTATCGGCACCTATTCCCGCGGTGGTTTTCTTGGGCTGGGCGTCATTGCCTTTATGCTGGCGCTCAAGAGCCGCAAGCGAGTGGCTTTGATAACCGCTGGTGTCGTACTGGGTGCTGTTGTGCTGGCATTCATGCCACAGAAATATATGAATCGCATGGCCAGCATCGACCAATACGAACAGGATGCATCAGCCCAGGGGCGTTTCGATTCCTGGAAGTTTGCCACCAATATAGCGCTCGCAGAGCCTTTCGGCGGCGGTTTTCAAGTTTGGGCCAGTGAATCCATGTGGAACCAATATGGTCCACCTGATGTGCCGCATCGCGCTATTCATAGCATCTTTTTTGAAGTTCTGGGAATGCATGGCTTTATTGGCCTGGCGCTTTATCTTGGCATGATAGGCTTGGCGTGGAAAGTTCTGAGCCGGATCAAAAAATTGGCGCGTGCCGGCCCCGATATCCAGTGGATGGGTGATCTAGCGGGTATGCTGCAAGTCAGTTTGGCAGGATATCTTGCAGCAGGCGCGTTTCTGCCTATGGCGTACTTCGAGTTGCTTTATCAAATGATGGCGTTGGTTGTTTTGCTGCAAGTTCTTCTTCAAAGAGCATTGGCACATACACAAACAGAGCGCGAACGCGCAAAGCCGCCTCCTGAAATCAGGCCTCAAGCTTCGCCTGCAACCGTCCATGCGAAACGCAGGCCTGATCGCGGCGTGCATGCGCTGCCGCATTGGTGAAACCGGTGCGCGAGACCAATTCAATCCAAGCCCAGTTGCAGGGCGTTACCGAGATGCCAGACTCCCAGGACTGCAAGAAGATTGATCAAGATCTTCCTGCCGTGACTCCTGTCGTGCGGGGCCGTGTGCTCCTGATCGCCTATCATTTTCCGCCGGATGCCTCCTCGACAGGCCGCTTACGCACCTTGGGTTTCATGCGCCATCTGCCAGCCTGCGGATGGCAGCCCGCCGTGCTGACGGCCCATCGGCGAGCTTATGGGCATGTCGATGAAGCGGGGATTGCGGATATTCCGCAGGCGCATCCTGTATGCCGTGCCTTCGCTCTGGATGCGCGCCGTCATCTGGCTTGGCGAGGCAAATATCTGTCCTTGCTGGCAACTCCGGATCGCTGGATTTATTGGTGGCCGGATGCAGTGCGCCAAGGGTTGAGCATGATTCGCACCCATAAGATTGACGTAATCTGGTCGACCTTTCCCATCCTGACCTCTCATCTGGTGGGTTTGTCGCTCAGCCGCCGTACCGGGCTGCCATGGATTGCGGATTTCCGGGATCCTGTGATCTCAAAGTCCGATAATTTTAGACAGCGCGTCCGACGCAGGCTCGAGCGACGCGTAGTGGAAAACGCGACCCGCTTGGTGTTCACTACACCCGGCGCCAAACGCTTGTACACCGAACGCTTTCAGAATGTGGCAGACGCGAGCAAGTTCAGCGTGATCCCCAATGGCTACGAGGAAGAAACTTTCCAGGGACTGGAGCGTCCCAAGCAAGCCAAGTGTGGTGTATGCACTTTGGTTCATGGCGGAGTGCTTTATCGCCGTGGACGCAATCCTCAGGCCTTTTTCGAAGCCTTGGCCATGCTCAAGACAAAAGGCGTGGTTAGTGGTAAAAATCTTCGCGTCGTGTTGCGCGCCAGCGGCCATGAAGCAGTCTATCAAGCTGAGCTGGACTGTCTGGGGTTGAGCGAAATAGTGGAAATGGCGCCGAAATTGAGCCACCAGAAAGCGCTTGAAGAACAGGCCGCAGCTGACGGGTTGTTGCTGTTCCAAGGGTCGGAGTTCAATGTTCAGATTCCGGCAAAGGTTTATGAGTACCTACGTATTGGCGCGCCGATTTTTGCATTGGTGGATGCCGAAGGCGATACGGCAGCCTTGCTGCGCGAAATCGGTGGCGCTACAAGCGCTCCGCTACAGGATGCCACGGCAATTGCCACCGCGCTGGAAGCCTTTCTGTCAAAAGCCCATGCAGGCGCACTGCAAGGGACGAGCCAGCAAATAGCAGCCACGTATTCGCGTAGCGCTGGGGCCGTTTGTTTGGCGGGGCTATTGGATGAGCTGGTGGATAGATAAGAAGTAAGTTCCACCCATACTATTTCCAGATTATGTATAACACCCAACTTCCCATTCTGAACTCTGCCATTCCGACAGGAAGGAGCCTGCGACCGGAACGACAAACAAAGCGCATTATATCGACTGGAGGAGGCCTGCGACTGGAATGACAGGCAAAGCGCGTCATCTCGACTGGAGGGAGCCTGCGACCGGGAT
>DATGUT010000274.1:0-5082 GCA_035301185.1 Salinisphaeraceae bacterium | reverse complement strand
AAGCAGCATGCACTGCTCGCGCTGTGCTGCCGGCAGGCCGGCAAACGCATGCAGCAGAATATCCAGCCCCCGATTGCGGAAATCGCCTGACGTGACCAGGCCAATGAGAATCCTGTCTGGCCAACCCAGCTCATTGCGTACCGCTGCACGATGGCGCTTGCGATCGGCCAACTTGAACTGCTCCGCGCGATAGCCGGGATAGACCACGGGCAATTGCTGCTTCTCGAGACCATAGCGCCGGACCAGCTCATCGCGCATGAAGCAGGAATTGACGATGCACAGCTTGAATGTCCGTGCGGCAAAAATCCGATCATGTATCTCGGCCAGAGTACCGGCCGTGTCCAGCGCGGTGCCATGGATCAGCTCGTGCTGCAAATGCACGCAGTTGTGCATGATCAACACATCCTGCCAATACTGATGGCCATGGCCGATGACGAAATCATAGCGGCCTGCTTGCAGGTGGCGCTGTACCTGCCAGGCAAACCAGCGGTAGCGATAGCGGCGCAGCACATGCAGGCGTGAGATGCGAACTGGCCTGCCCAACTCCGGAGCAATGTGGCGCCTGTTTACTTTTTCGCCCAGCAGGTCAACGCTGTATCCCAGCGCGGCCAGCCGCTGAGCTTGTCCGGCAATCATGTTGTTGGCGCCGCCAATATTGCCAATACTGCGAAAGGCAATCCCAATTGTCTTGTCTTTGGCAGCGGTCATTTCTTTCTCAGTCATGGTTGGTTTCCCGGATTGTGCACCAATCCCCGCTATGGGCATGAAGGGTCGTCACTTCGACCGCAGCTTGACGCACGAAGCGCAGGGCTCTCGATGCAAGCGGCCGATGGAGAGAGATCTCTCCATCGGCCGCAGGCTCCCGCCAGTCGAAATGACAGAGTTTAGAGTGGGTGGCTGCGTTTCATACACAACCAAGAGGCTCTACCAAAGCCTGACCGCATCTGCCCAGGCTATTCCCTGGCTGATAATCTGGGGCCAAACAGACCGTGCAACCAGCGCGTCTTGTAAACGAATTCAGCCATGCTGTTGTTGTATTTTATGCGTATCCGCGGGATTTCAAACACGTTGGGCGCCTTGTCCGCGCGCGTGCGCACCGTGGTGACGCTGCTGATGAACCCAGCCTCGGCAACGCGGTTGCGCACGTCGGCATCGTAGTCGCCGAATGGATAGGCAAAATGCCTTATCTCGCGGCCCAGCACATCCTCGAGTTGCTGCTTGGCAGCGCCGATTTCCCGATCGCGCTGCTCGTCTGACAACTGGTGCAGGCGTGGATGCGTGGCCGTATGGCCGCCGATTTCCAGGCCCTCTGTGGCCAATGTGCGCAGGGTTGCGGCACTCATGAGCCGCTCGCTGCCCGGCAATGCAGCAAAATCATCCCAGTCTATGTCTTGCCCCAGCCGTTGTGATATGACGTAATTAATGGCCGGAAAGCCATGGCTTTTGAGAATAGGCCAGGCATGATCGTAAAAATCCTGGAAACCGTCATCGAAGCTGAGCACGACTGCGGGCTTGTCCAATCGGGCTTGTCCCTGCATGACCCGCAGCGCCGTGTCCAGCGAAATGACTTCCACCTGGGCGCGGGCGAGCAAGGCCATTTGCCGCGCGAAGCGATCGACATGGCAATACAGGCTGTACTGATGCGGCGCCGGTTTCGGGAATGGCCCAATATGGTGATACATCAGTATGCGAATCGGCGCCGATCCCTTGTTGACGGCTGTTTGCATGGGCAACCCAGAATCCGGTCATGATGAATGCTGCGCCGGCTGTTTTCCTTTGTGCGTGCAGGGCGCAAAAACGCTATTCTAGTGCGCATGCTGCAGTTTGTCTGCCGCGACTGATGCAATGACACTGAATGCAATGATAGGGAATAACAACGCACCGGCCCAGGCGCTCGCCGGCATCAAGGTGCTCGAACTCGGCCAGCTCATCGCCGGGCCGTTCGCGGCCAAGCTGTTCGGCGAGTTCGGCGCCGATGTGATCAAGATCGAGCCGCCGGTGACCGGTGATCCGCTGCGCCGCTGGCGCGTGATGCGCGACGGCACTTCGCTGTGGTGGCACGTGCAAACGCGCAACAAGCGCTCCGTGGCGCTTGACCTGAAATCCGCCGAAGGACAGGACATCGTCAAGCAGCTGGCGCGCGAGGCTGATATCGTCATCGAGAATTTCTCGCCCGGGCGGCTGGAACAATGGGGCCTGGGCTGGGCCGATCTGGCAGCACTCAATCCAGGCCTGATCATGGTGCGCATTTCCGGCTACGGGCAAACCGGCCCGTACCGCGACGCGCCCGGTTTCGGCGTCATCGGCGAGGCCATGGGCGGCCTGCGCTATCTCTCCGGCCAGCCGGGGGAGTCCTCGGTGCGCGTGGGTGTTTCCATCGGCGACTCGCTGGCTGCGCTGTATGGCATCATCGGCGCGCTGCTGGCGCTGCACGAGCGCACCCGCTCCGGCCAGGGGCAGTATATTGACGTGGCGCTGTATGAATCCGTGTTCGCGATGATGGAATCGCTGATGCCCGAATACGACGCCGCCGGCGTGGTGCGCGAGCCCGGCGGCAGTGTCCTGCCCGGCATCACGCCATCCAATGCCTATGCCTGCGCCGATGGCACGGAAGTGCTGATTGCCGGCAATGGCGATTCGATCTTCAAGCGCCTGATGCACACAATCGACCGCGAGGACATGGCCGCCAACCCGGCCCTGGCGCACAACGATGGCCGCAACAAGCATGCCGAGGAAATCGACGCCGCTATTGGCGCGTGGACGCGAACCCGCAGCCGCGACGAGGTGCTGACAGCATTGCAGGCCGCGCGCGTTCCCGCCGGTTATCCCTATACCGCCGCGGACATAGCGGCCGACCCGCATTACGCCGCCCGGCAAATGCTGCAAACCATCACCACGGACACTGGCCGCAAGCTGCAGGTCCCGGCGGTGCTGCCGCGCCTGTCGCGCACCCCTGGGCATATCCAGGGCGGCGGCCCGACGCTCGGCGAGCACACGCGCGCCGTGCTCGATGAACTGGGCATCGACCGCGCCACCCAGGACGCGCTCTACAAGCGCGGCGTACTCTACGACAGCGGGCAGCCGGCATGAAGCGAGTCTACATCAACGACGTCGCCGCCCGCGACGGCTTCCAGATCGAGCCGCGCTGGATCGAAACCCGCGACAAGATCGCCTTCATCGACCGGCTTTCCGCCACTGGGCTGGCCAAGATCGAAGTCACGTCGTTCACCTCGCCCAAGGCGATTCCGAATCTCGCCGATGCCGCCGAAGTCATGCGCGGCATCCAGCGGGCGCCTGATGTCGATTACGTGGTGCTGGTGCCCAACGTGAAAGGCGTCGAGCGCGCCCTGGCCGCCGGCGCCGGCGAGCTCAACTTCGTCATGTCCGCATCCGACAGCCATGGCCGCGCCAACCTCGGCATGACTGCTGCCGAATCCCTGGATCGTTTCGCCGCCATGGCCGCCGTCGCCCGGACCGGCAATGCGCGCATCAATGCCGCCATCTCGACTGCGTTCGGCTGCCCGTTTGCGGGTGCTGTGCCCGTGGAGCAAGTCATGGCAATCGTCGCCCGTATCGAAACGCTGGGCATTGCCAGCGTCATGCTCTGTGACACCACCGGCATGGCCAACCCGCTGCAAACCGCAGCCCTGTGCGAGGCGGTGCTGACGCGCCATCCGCGCCTGCAACTGACGCTGCATCTGCACGACACGCGCGGCATGGGCCTCGCCAACGCCCTGGCTGCCTGGCAAGTCGGGGTACAACACTTCGATGCCGCGCTCGGCGGCCTGGGCGGCTGCCCCTATGCACCAGGCGCCTCGGGCAACATCTGCACCGAGGATCTGGTGCACATGTTCGCCTGCATGGGTGTTACCACCGGCGTGGATTTGGACGCGCTGCTGGCCGCGAGCCGAGCCCTGCCCGCTCTGATTGGCCACGACACCCCAGGCCAGGTGGTCAAGGCCGGCAAGGCCGATCGGCGTTATCCGCTGCCGGCAGCAGTTGGCTGATTCGCAGGCAACTACGAACGAATGAAGCAGCCGACATCCTGTTGCCACTCCACACCTACGCAAGCAGTGCCCTGAAATGACACAAACCATGCCCGGACACAAACCCGATGAGTACGCCGTCATCGGCAATCCGGTGGCACACAGCCGCTCGCCGGAAATCCATGCCGCTTTTGCGCGGCAGACACACCAAGCCATCAGCTACCAGCGCCTGCCCTGTGAGCTGGATGCATTTGCGATGACGGTACAGGCGTTTTTCGAGCGCGGCGGCATGGGTTTGAACGTAACCCTGCCCTTCAAGCAGCAGGCGGCGGCTTTTGCAGATCATGTCAGCGCACGCGCGCAGGCCGCCGGCGCCGTCAACACGCTGCTCCGGCAAACCGATGGCACGATCGCAGGCGACAACACCGATGGCATCGGCCTGGTGCGCGATGTGGGCACCAACCTGCAACTGGCCCTGGCCGGCACACGCGTGCTGATTCTGGGCGCCGGCGGCGCCGTGCGCGGTGTGTGCGCGCCGCTGTTGGCAAGCAGCCCTGCAACTCTGGTCATCGCCAATCGCACGGTGGCCAAGGCGCAGGCCATTGCCACTTTATTTGACCAGCAGGGGCCGATCACAGCCAGCTCCTTGCCCGACATGGCGCAACTGGGCCCATTTGATCTGGTCATCAACGCCATTTCCGCCGGTTTGCAGGGCGACATGCCCGAATTGCCTGCAGGCCTGTTCGCGGCCAACGCCGCTGCCTACGACATGATTTATGCCGACCAGCCGACGCCATTCCTGCGCTGGGCCGCCGCACAGGATGTTGCCCAGCGCCGCGACGGCTTCGGCATGCTGGTGGAACAGGCGGCGGAGTCGTTTCACCTCTGGCGCGGGGTGCGCCCGCATACGCAGCCGGTCATCGCGCAGTTACGCCCCGGTGCGGCATAACGGCTATAATTGACCGGACCATGAGCTTCAAGTCCCTAGATCATATTCGCTGCGGCCGTGGCGAGCTGCTCGACCCGGATACCCATGCCCGCCAATACAGTAATGTACGCAAGGCGCATGAAACGGAACTGATCGAGGATTATGTCG
>DATGUT010000273.1:0-2799 GCA_035301185.1 Salinisphaeraceae bacterium | reverse complement strand
GCACCAGTACATTGGGTCTTGTCATTGGTGAACAGTCTCTGCAGTGAATGCCGTTGCACGAGAGCGCGATCCGGGCAGCAAGCAACGTATTGCGACAACGCTTTGCCGCCGGCAAGGCGCGCACTCTGCAACTTCTATATTTGGGGAAGACGGCCGCGACCGGCAAGCGATGAATCGGCTTGCTCAGCCATAGCACAACTTGGCCTGCGTTAAACTGCCGCCAGTTTCGAGTCACAGGATGCCTTCATGACCAAGCTGCCGCCGGTTGCCTGGCTGCAGGCCTTCGAGGCCGCCGCGCGCAATCTCAGTTTCACCCGTGCTGGCGAGGAGTTGCACGTCTCGCAATCGGCCATCAGCCAGCGCATCCGCCTGCTGGAAGCGCATGTCGGGCAGCCGCTTTTCGTGCGCCACGCGCATTCCATTACCTTGACCGAGACCGGCAGGGCCTGGCTGCCCAGCATCGAAGCCGCCTTTTTGCGCCTCACCCAGGGCACGGCCGAAGTCTTCGGCCCGGGTAGTGCGGCGCCGGTCACGCTGCGCACCACACCGGCACTGCAGCATTACTGGCTGGCGCCGCGGCTGGCCAGCCTGCAGCGCAGCGCTCCGGACATCGGCATCCACGTGGTGTCGGCAGTCTGGGAGGAGGATTTCGGCGGCGACGATGTGGATATCGAGATCTGCTATGGCCGCAGCGATCGCGCCGACGTCATCCAGCAGTCGCTGGGCGCGGAAGGCATGTTGCCGCTGTGTGCGCCGGCCATTGCGGCGCGGCTGTCTTCAGCTGCCGATCTTGGCGAACACACGTTGCTGCACGTGACCGGTTTCGCCGTCGGGTGGTCGGCCTGGCTGGCGCTTGCGGGTGCAGCGGAGGTGGAGAGTCAGGCGCGCGCGTTCTGGTGCGACACGCAAATCATGACCCTGAGAATGGCTGAGCAGGGCTGCGGCATTGCGCTTGCGCATCGTCGCCTGGTGGATCGGGGCTCGACCCTGATTGCGCCCTTCGAGCTGCAATGCCCGACTGACGAAGAGTTCTGGCTGATGCGGCCCGCCCGCAAGCGCATGCGTGAGTCGGCGCGGCGCGTCTGGGAGTTTCTTGCTGCCGGGTGATGATCCTGCGCTGCCTGCTCGCACTGGTTGACAGGCAAGGGCCCAGCTCGGCTAAGCCTCAGCCTGCCAATTATTCGTTTGCAGATGGGTTTGTATTGCGGCAGCCTGCACGCAGTATTCCAGGCTGCGCGACTTGGGCTGTCTGCCCGGTGCCGCCCTGGGGAAACCAACTCGGATGAGTAATGGAGGAGTCGAATGCTGATGATGAAATACTTGTCGCGATGCATATCTGGCGTGGCGTTGGCCGCCTTGCTGCTGGCCACCAGCGTGGCCGTGGCGGCACCGACGGTGCGCTTCAGCACGCCGCCGTGGCCCGGCGTAGAGGTGGAAACCGAGGTGGTCAGCCAGGTATTCCAGGCGCTGGGTTATGACACGGAAGTGATTTCGTCCGCGCCCACGCTCGGCATCAAGTCCGTGTCTTCGGGTGATGTCGATGCCGTGCTTGCCGTGTGGATACCGAGCCAGCAATCGACGCTCGAGTCGGTCATGGCCGAGGGCAATGTGGCGATTTCGGGCACCGTGCTGGACGATGCACTGTATGGCATCGTGGTGCCGGATTACGTGTGGGACGCTGGCGTGCATTCGATCGCCGACCTGCATGAATATCCGGACAAGTTCGAGCGAGCGATTTACGGCATTGATGCCGGCAGCGACGGCAATCTGATCGTCAAGAATGCCATCGACAACAACACTTATGACCTGCAGGGCTGGCAGCTCAAGCCCAGCACCACGGCAGCCATGCTGGCCCAGGCCAAGCGCCGCATAGAGCGTGATGAATGGGTTGCGTTCCTGGGCTGGAAACCGCACTGGATGAACATCGAATTGAAGCTCAAGTACCTCGACGACCCGGAAGGCATCTGGGGCGGGGAATACCTGATCCACACCATCGCCAATAAGGACTTCCTGCAGGAGAACCCGCCCATCAAGCGCTTCCTGAAACAGTTCAAGGTGACGGCGAAGACGCAAAGCGAGTGGATTTACCAGTACAGTTTCAAGAACATCGCCAAGGAGCAGGTGGCGCGCGCGTGGCTGGACCAGAACAGGGACGTGGTCGATGGCTGGCTACAGGGTGTCGAAGCGGTGGATGGACAACCGGCTGCGGAGGCCTTTGAGTAGAACTTTTAGCAAGCGGCATTGCGGGAGTTTGCAAAGCCGCCGCCTTCTTGGCCGGCGGCCCATGCATGAGCTCGGACAGGCTTATTCTTGCTTGCCCAGCTGCCAGCGCCGGGCATCGATCGAGCCCTGGTAAAGCGGCAGGGGCACGGCCGGGTCGCCTGGCTGGACCTGGGCCCACAGCCGGTTCAGGCCCGCGGTGCCGTATTCGCGGGTGAGCGCCACGGCATCGAGATCGATGACGTCCGTGAGCGTGGCCGCGGCCTCGCTCGGCGCCTGGAAGCGCACGATGCCTTGTGGATCCACCAGAATGCTTTGCCCCGTGCCAACCGGAGCGGCGGCATTGACGGCGAGTACGAACACCTGATTCTGGATGGCGCTGGCCTGGGCGAGGATCAGCTCATGGGCGCGATCACGGGTGGAAGTCTGAAACGGACAGACCACGAGCTCCGCGCCGAGCCAGGCCAGATGGCGCACGACTTCCGGAAACCACAGGTCATAGCAAATGCACAGGCCCACGCGGGCGCGTCCATCGAGCTCGAAGGTGACGAATTCCGTGCCCGGATGAAAAGGCTCGAA
>DATGUT010000272.1:0-2779 GCA_035301185.1 Salinisphaeraceae bacterium | reverse complement strand
AAGGCTGCTGTTCCGTCTTCGATTCGGGATCGGCCAGCTCCGACGCTACAGCGTCAAGCGTATCCAGCATGGCATCGGTGCGGCGCACGACCCACACCGGCTTGCCGCGCCAGATGACCGACATCATGCTGCCCTCCTCGAGCTCCGCGATGTTTACCTCGACCGGGGCGCCCTCGGCCCGGGCTCTGGCGCTCGGCATCCAGGACTGGATGAACGGCGTCGCCACAAAGGCTGCTCCGACGCCTCCGACGGCAACCGTAGCGCCGGTCAAAAATCGGCGTTTGCCGACGTCGACCCCCTGTTTGCTCATGCGTTCAACCTCTTTGAGCAGGGCAAGAAAATGCCGAATCCATGATTAAAAGACGTAAATCGTTGCGCAAGCCTTCCCGCGCAAGGCTCGGGCGAGTATAACACAGGCTCTGCCGCGCGCGATTGGAAAGCATCACTCGTCATCCGTAGCGGGCGCACCGGCTTGATCGAGGCGCGCACGGGCCGAGGCCGCATGTGCAAACAGACCCTCTGCCTCGGCGAGGGTCGCCGCAACCGGCGCCAAATGGCGCGCAGCAGCTGGATTCGCCTCGAGCACGGACACGCGTTTCTGGAAGTCGTACACGCCCAGAGCCGAGGCAAAACGGGCACAGCGCCCGGTCGGCAGCACATGGTTGGAGCCGGCGCAATAATCGCCAAAAGCCTCCGGCGTGTAGTGTCCCAGGAACACGGCGCCGGCATGGCGCACCCCGGCCAGCAACGCACGCGGCGCGGCCACCGCCAGCTCCAGATGCTCCGGCGCCAGCCGATTCGACAGCGCCACCGCTTCTTCCAATGACCGTGTTTTGATCAGCGCGCCGTGATTGGCCAGCGCGGCGCGCATGACCTCGGCGCGCGGCTGGGCCGGCAGCAGCCGCTCGATGGCGGCGGCGACTGCGTCCAGCCACTGGGCATCGGTTGTCATGGCCAGCGCCCTGGCCTGCTGATCGTGCTCCGCCTGGGCCAGCAGATCCAGCGCCGCCCATTCCGGCTCGCCGCTGCCATCGCTGATGAGCAGGATCTCCGACGGCCCGGCGACTGATTCGATGCCCACCTGGCCGAACACCTGGCGCTTGGCGGCGGCCACATAGGCATTGCCGGGGCCGACTATTTTGTCCACGCAAGGGATGGTGGCCGTGCCCCAGGCCAGCGCGGCAACGGCTTGGGCGCCGCCAATGGTGAACAAGCGATCCACGCCGGCCAGCGCGGCCGCCGCCAGCACCCAGTCGTTGAGCTGGCCACCGGCAGCCGGCGATACCATGATGATTTGCCCGACGCCGGCAACCCGCGCCGGAATGGCATTCATCAGCACGCTCGACGGATAGGCGGCCTGCCCGCCCGGCACATAAATGCCGACCGCATCGAGAGGCCGCACCAGCTGCCCCAGCCGAGTGCCTTGGGCATCGCTTATTTCCCAGTCCTCATCTCGCTGGGCCTCGGCATAGCGCGTGATGCGGGCCGCCGCCTGTTCCAGAGCCGCCCGTGCCTGCGCCGGCAAGGCTGTGAGTGCTGCCTGCATTTGTGCGGCCGGAATCTCGAGCGCCGCCGCACTGGATGGCGCATGTTGATCCAGCTCGCGCGTATATTCCAGCAAGGCGCTGTCGCCGCGCACCTTGATGTCTTGGATGATCGCGGCCACACGCGTCTCGACCTGCGCCTCGGCGGATGCATTCTGGGTGACCAGCTCGGCGAATACGGCCTCGAAATCCGCCGCCGTCGTATCCAGGCGCCGCATCATGCCGCCCTCCGCACACTGTCCTCGAACAACTGCAGCAACTGCGTGATCTGCTCATGCTGCATTTTCTGCGCAGCCTTGTTGACCACCAGCCGGGCGCTGATCTCGCGGATGGTCTCGAACGGCTGCAGGCCGTTGGCGCGCAGCGTGTTGCCGGTATCGACGAGATCGACGATGACGTCGGCAAGGCCCACCAAGGGGGCCAATTCCATGGAGCCATACAGGCGGATGATCTCGATCTGGCGGCCCGCACGGGCGAACCAATCGCGCGCGGTTTCGACGTATTTCGTCGCCACCCGCAGCGGCCGTCGGGCCGCGGTTTCCAGCGCTCCGGGGCGCCCGGCGGTCATCATGCGACAGCGGGCAATGCCGAGATCCAGCGGCTCGTACAAATCCTCGCCGCCGTGCTCGAGCAGCACGTCCTTGCCGGCCACGCCGAGATCCGCCGCACCATAGGCGACGAACGTCGGCACGTCGGTGGCGCGGATGACGAGCAGGCGCAAATCGTCACGACTGGTGGCAAACACCAGCCTGCGCGACTGCGCCGGATCCTCTTCCGGCTCGATGCCGGCCGCAGCCAGCAGCGGCAGCGTTTCCTGCAGGATGCGGCCCTTCGACAGCGCCAGCGTGATCATGCCGGCTCCAGGGGCCGCGCCGACAGCGGGCTGGTGTCGGGCAGGCGGCGAATATGCGCGCCGAGCTGGGCCATTTTCTCCTCGATGCATTCGTAGCCGCGATCGATGTGATAAATGCGGCGCACATCGGTGCTGCCGTCGGCGGCGAGTCCCGCGATGACCAGCGAGGCCGAGGCGCGCAAATCGGTCGCCATCACCGGCGCGCCGGTCAGCCGCTCGACACCGCGCACCACCACGGTATTGCCTTCCTGGCGGATGTCGGCGCCCATGCGCTGCAATTCCGAGACGTGCATGAAGCGATTCTCGAATACGGTTTCGGTAATCGTGCCGACCCCGGCGGCCACGCAGTTGAGGGTACAGAACTGGGCCTGCATGTCGGTGG
>DATGUT010000271.1:0-4039 GCA_035301185.1 Salinisphaeraceae bacterium | reverse complement strand
CGTGGCGCAGGATCACGGTCGGGCCATAATCGAACGGCTTGGCGTTGTCGGCCAGGCTGTGGATCACGCCCGTGAGCGGCGCATACACCGGCGCGCCGGCGGCCACGAACAAATCGATGCCGAGATGCACGGTGCGCGCCTCGCCCTGGCCTGCAAACTGGGCGCCCTGGTAACACCGCCGATCCTCGCGATAGCGCCCGACACCGACGGCGGCGCCGGCGGCAGCGAGCTCGGCGAACATGCGCTCGGTTTGCGCGCGCTGCTCTTCCGTCAGCGAGACTGCGGAGCCATCGGCGCCACTCAGGTCGTAGACGATCTTGCGACAGCGGCGCAAATCCACGTCGAGTACCGAGTGCATGTCTGCTTGTCGTCCTGCCAGCCACTTGCGCACGGCCGCCGCCTGCGCCACGGGCTCCCAGCCGCAGGCCTCGCGGAACCGGTAAGTCGCCAGATTGGCCGGCGCGGCCAGCAGTTGCCGCAACAACTGTTGGTTGCTGTGTTCGGAGATTGGGATATAGGGGTTGTCCGGTGTCTGCCGGCGCGCCGCTGCACTGTTGCACAGGCTTTGTGCCAGGCGCGTGAGGATCAGGTCCCGCAGCACATCGGTTTCGTCGGCCTGCAGCGGCGAGACTTCATGATAACCCGCGAGCAGATGGCAGATGCCGGCGACCGGGTCTTCCCAGCCAGTGCATACATAGGCGCTCGCGATCGCCAGCTCGGCAATGCGCCAGCTGCGGCTGAGATCACCGAAATCGACGATGCCGCTCAGACGTCCTTCGGCATCCAGCAGCAGGTTGTTGTCGTTGGCGTCGTTGTAGATCAGGCCGCACGGCAAGGCTTCCAGCTCGACCTGCATGTTGGCAAAGCGCTCCAGGATCGCCTGCAATGTAGCCCGCAGTTCGGGATCGGTGAGCAAGGGCAAACGTGTCCGCGCCTGCAGCGCGCCGCGCAGGTCCCAATCGCCCTGGCGTTGCATGTGCGGATGCGAGAAACCACTCAGGGCAATGTCCAGTTCGGCCAGCGCTCGGCCGAGCCCATGCAGGCGCTCGGCAGGCGCCGGCGTGGCTTCCGACCAGAGCCTGCCGGGCACATAAGTCAGCAAGCGGACATGCCACAATGCGCCCTCTGCGTCGCGAATGGGGATGATGTCGGCGCCGCTTGTGGCGACGATGGGCAGCGGCGTGTTGACTGTCAGCCCAGCCGCGGCCAAATGTCGCATGACCGCGTTTTCCAGCTGCAGCGCGGTTGCCTCCACCGCCGGGTGCGCCAACTTGAGTACATGGCGCGCGCCATTGGCCACGTCGGTCACGGCAAAATTGATATCGGCATAGCCTGGCAGCGCGCGCACGGCAACGGTCATGGCAAACAGCTCACGGCACAGACGTCGTGCTGTCGTTTCTGCACGCAGCGGTTGCATTACCTCAAGCATGGGATTCTATTTTTTGCTGCCAGCATGGCTTTTGTCATCATCTTATTCTGAATACATCAAGCATCGTGAGCTGCCTTGGCCGCGTCGCGCAGGCGCTGGCGCTGGCGCATGGCTGGCCACTCGCTCATCAGAGTGGCGGCACAAATGACAGCGGCGCCGATCCAGCTTAGCAAGTCGAGTTGCTCAGCCAGGATAATGACCGCGAAAATCGCCGCCCATACTGGCTCCAGCGTGTAGATGACAGCCGCCTCGGTGGCGCTGATATAGCGTTGTCCCTGGGTCTGCAGCCAAGTGGTCAGCGCTGTGGTGGCAAGACCAAGGTAGAGCAGGATCGCCCACGGCAAATCGTGCATTGCCGGCTGCTCCGCGCCCACCCAGACCAGGGCGAACAACACTACGCCAAACAGCTGCGTGCAGGTTAGCGGCAGGACCGGAAAGCGGCGCGCATAAGCGCCCAGCCTCAATACATAAACGGCGTAGCCAAAGGCACACAGCAACGTCCAGGCATCGCCGATGTTGAGCCCCGCTAAGCCATTGGTCATCAGGCCAACACCGACGATGGCCATGACCGCCGCCAGCCACACCGGCGGCGTTATGCGCTGGCCGGCGGCCACCGCGAGCAGTGGCACGATGATGACATTAAGCACGGTGATGAAGGCACTCTGCGAGGCACTGGTGTATTGCAGCCCGATGGTCTGTGCCGCATAAGCCAGACTCAACCAGAAGCCCAGTTTGATGCCGGCCCACCAGATCGCCCACGAGCGCGGCAGCCATGGCAGGAAAACCAGTGCCGCAATCAAGAAGCGCCCGAGAATCAATACGCTCGGCGCTGTGCTGCCGACCGCGATCTGCACCGCGATGAACGTGGAGCCCCACAGCATGGCAACCAGCATCAGCAGGGACAGGCCAATAATGTGCTCGCGGCTCACTGCGCCATATTACCGTCAATTGCTGATGGACAAATGGATATGCAGCGAATACGGGCAGATTGCGTATGCCCATGCCGGAAACCGGCCATGGCAGCGCTGGCCGGTTTCCGACACAGGCTCGGACAAACCTTGTTCAGGACGCGTTGTAGTTGTTCTTGAACGCCTCGAACGCCGGCTTGCCGTCGGCGCTTTCGACTCCGTCCAGCCATTGCTCGATCGTGTCCAGATTGTTACCGATCCAATCGCTGGCGGTTTTCTGCAGCGGCTCTTGCTGATAGCCGTAGCTGTAGATCCAGTCACTCTGGATGCTGGCCGGGATGACCAGGTTGCGCAGGAAGGCGGCAACATTCGGTTGCGCTTCGAGGAACTGCGGATTGGCGACGGTGCTGACCGTGCTGCTTTCCTCGCCCCAGATGGCTTCTGGATCGTCGAGATAGCACAAATCCATCTCGATGTTCATCCAGTGCGGCTTCCAGCCGAGGAAGGCGATCCATTGCTCCTTGTCGATCGAGCGGCGGGCTTCGGTCAGCATGCCAGTCTCGCTGCTGGGCACCACTTTCCACGAGCCGAGCTCATAAACATTGTTGGCGATGGCATCTTCCATGATCTTGTTGCCATCATTGCCGGCCTCGATGCCGTAGATCTTGTGCTCGAAGCGATCGGCCGCGCCATTGAGATCAGCAAGCGAGGTCACGCCGGCAGCGCACACATACTGCGGCACGACGACCCCGTACTGGGCATCCTCGACGTTGGTCACGACTTTCTTGATTTCACCACTCTCGAGCATGGGATCGACCATGGAGTTCTGGGTCGGCTTCCAAATGCCCATGTCGACATCGAGATCGCCACTGGCCACGCCTTGCAGCACGATCGCCCAGCCGGCATCCATGACTTCCACATCGTAGCCGATCGCCGTCAGCACCTGGCTGGCGATTTCCGCCTTGACCTTTTCCCCCGGCCATGGCGGCGCCCCGAACTTGACCGTATTGCCGGCAGCCAATGTCACCAGCGGCGCGGCCAGCAGCATGAGTGCGCCACACCAGGCGGCGATGAAGCCGGCCCTGCAGCGGCTTGTTTGTGCATGTTTTTGCATTTCCTTCTCCTCTTCTAGGCTCGTGGACGGCGGTGCGTCACACGTAAATAAAAATTCCACCATCGCTCATCATCGCGCCTTTACGGCGCATGGCGGATATTGTAAGCGTACCGGAACTTGATTGAACGTTCAATCTAAAATATATTGGTAATCACGAACCACTGACCGCAGAGCTGACCATGCCCAAAGTCGGCACGCAGGCGATTCGCCGCCGCCAACTCATCGAAGCCACGATTCATTGCATGAGCGAGTACGGCTTCGAGCGCACGACGGTGGTGCGCATCGGCCGCGCGGCCCAGGTTACGCCGAGCATCATCCATCATTATTTTGGCGGCAAGGATGAATTGCTGGCGGCCGCGATGCGCCATTTGCTGGAGCAATTGCGCCGCAACCTGGTGGCCCGCCTCGCGACCAGCCGTGATGCGCGCACACGAGTGGACATGATTGTCGCAGCCAATTTCGCTGACGAGCAGTTTTCCGGCGAAGTCATTGCCGCCTGGATGGCATTCTGGGGCCAAGCCCAGCATCATCCGGCACTGCATCGCATCTACCGCGTCTATGCGTGGCGCCTGCGCTCGAATCTGCGCC
>DATGUT010000270.1:0-5296 GCA_035301185.1 Salinisphaeraceae bacterium | reverse complement strand
GCCCAAAATTGTGCCAGACAAGGCGCGTGGCGCCGGTCGTAGCACTCCTACGACCAAGCCGCGCAACGCAGGATGGCGCGATTTTGGGCGCAACCCTTCGGGACGGGGCCATTTTTCCGCAATCCTGCGTTGCAGCTCGCTGCGGTAGAGTGACTACCGTACGCTCGCTGCGCCTTGTCTTGCAAAAAAATGGCCGCCGGCGCGCCGTCGTGCTGATTGTGAACACGCCCTAAGCACAATCGTTGCAACACGCGCCGGTTGACATATTCGCTTTATGGCAGATCCGAGCCTTCCTGTTCATTTTAGATTCAGCTTGGTTCATATAGCATTCAGCGCCAGCGAGTTGGCATGGGGAAGTTTGGCGGCCGGATATTAGGTCGTTCGGCTTGATTGCATAGCAATATCCGGACATGAATACATTTATGCGGCTTTGGGCCCGCAGCTACGTGCCGGCTTCATGTCATACCCTATTTGGGCAACTTCCTGCGAACGGGTGTCCGCTACAACTCCGGAAAGCCGTCTTTCCAAAGCCAGCGACCTTCGCATGATCCACGAGCCAAGCCACGAAGCATCTGGGCCGACGCTGACATATGACGACAAAACCCGTATACTGCGTAGCATTATTTTCCACCAACGCCGTGGGGTTACCGGATCAAATCTGGTAAATGGCAGGTTGGCGGAAGCAATAAGCAGGCAGTTGCCGGGGGAGCAATCATGAAGCCTATATATCGGTGTGCGCAGCAGGTGGAGCAGGTGCAACGCGCCTGGGCCGTAGTCTATCAATGCTACAGGAGGCAGGGGCTGATCAGCAGGAACGCTCTGGGAATTCATGCGGTACCGCATGCCATTGGTTCGCATGCATGCGTCATTTACGAAGAACAGCGCCACACGGTGCTGTCGACCATGACGGTGATGGCAGATCGGATCGGCGGGCTGCCCTTGGACAACGCCTATCCTGAAGCGCTGGATCGCCTGCGCCAGCAAGGCACCGCAATGGTTGAGGTCGGCCTGTTTGCCGACCGGCGGCAGTCGATCAAGCGCACGGCCAAGGCGCTGTTCGCGATGATGCGTTGGGTTGCCTATTATACCTTGCACCATGGCCGATCCGACATTGTCATCGGCATCCATCCTCACCATGCCGGCTTCTACAAACGCTGTTTCGGCTTCGAGTTGTTCGGCAAGGAAAAGAAATACTCGCTGGTCAACGACAACCCCGTGGTACCGCTCAGGCTGCCCCTGCGCGATGCCATGACCGCAAGCAAACTGCCTCGCGGCCTCGACTATATCCGCAACAACCCTTTGCCTGCCAAGGCATTTTCGCAGCGCTTCCGCTTCGACCAGCCAGCGCTGCAGGGCTCGCTCATCGAACGCCTGCTGGGCAGACAAACACACGAGCCGGCCACGACAGGCATTGATTTCGGCGCAATGCAAAGTGTTCCTCAGCCGGTCTGAGCCCATGATCGGTTACACGCTCGCGCCAGGATAATGCCCATTCGCATCACCTGATTCGCCATCCACCGGCGTGCTTTTGCAGGCAATCGCCGCGCGCGCCGGACGTTGTTTGTTTGCGGCTTTGATTAAAATACCGCCTGCACCGGCCCGGCCTGCCCGGCAGATTGCTTGCTGTTGATGGCTTGTATAATCGGCACAATAATCACAAACGGTCGATCCATGCATATTGTTATTGTCGGCGCCCAGCCTGTAGGCGAGCACTTGGTGAAACTTGCCAGCGACGCGGGCCACTCAGTGGCCTTGATCGAACCGGATCAGGAACTGGCGGAACATTGCGCGCAACACTACGATATCCAAGTGTTGCATGCGCGCATTGATGAAGAAGGCATTCTGGATGAGGCCGATGCCGAAAATGCCTGGGCGCTGATCGCAACCACCGATGATGACTCGGTCAATTTGATGGCCATGGTGCTGGGCCGCGAATACGAGATAGACAACCTTGTCAGTACCGTCAATTCCAAGCATCGCAAATCGCTTTTTGCCCGCCTCGGCGTGAATACGCTGGTTGACCCCGAATTGCTGGCAGCGCGCTACCTGCTCCACCTCACCATGTATCCAGGCAAGGAAAACGTGACGCCGCTCACCGGCGAAGGCCTGGTGTATGAAGTGATGCTGGCTGAAGATTCAAAGCTCTTGGGGCGCAGCATCGGCGAACTCAACAAAAACAAGACGATGCCCAAAGACATTTTCATCGTCTTGGTCAAACGCGAGGGCAAGCGCTTGTATCCGCATGCGGAGATGGAGCTTGCGATGGGTGATGAACTGCTGCTGTACAGCCAGGTGGCTTTGCAGCAGGAAGAGCTGAGCGCATTGACCGGCACCGCGACTTGACCGGCATGCGGCGCCATCGCGATACCCTCTGGCTTGCAAATGCAACACATATTCTTCGCGGTGTGGGTGCCCTGTTGCATGTACCGGCAGTCATGGCCCTGTTGTCCCTGCCGGTGTGCCTGATCTTCAACGAACACTCGGGCTTGATGGCTCTCGGCATAACGGCGGCAGCATGCCTGGCCTGCGGCCAGGCACTGCACCGACTCGTGCGCAGCAACACCGGTTTTCACAAACGTCATGCCATGCTCACCGCGGCCCTCGCATGGCTGGTCATATCGTTATTTGGCGCCCTGCCGTTCGTGCTCGGCGGCGGCATCAATCCACTGGATGCGGCGTTTGAATCCGTCTCGGGCTTCACCGGTACCGGCTTGACTGTGCTGGAAGCCTCTGCATTGCCGCATTATCTGCAATGGTGGCGGAGCCTGTCGCAATGGGTTGGCGGCATCGGCGTGATTTTGCTGATGATGACGATTCTGCCGCCGCAACAGGGAGCACTGGATTTATACCTTTCCGAAGCGCGACAAGAAAAACTGCTGCCTTCCGTGCGCTCGACCGCCAGAGCGATATGGTCGATTTACGGCGTGTATTCGCTGCTCGCCGTGGCCCTGCTCTGGCTTGCCGGGGTGCCAGCATGGCAGGCGATCAATCATGGCCTGACGGCCATATCCACCGGTGGTTTCACCATTACCAACGACAGCCTGGAGCAGGCAAGCAGCGTCGCAAAGCTGATGTACATGCCGATCATGGTCGCCGGCGCCATCAGCTTTTTTGCTCATTATCGAGTGATGCGCGAGCGCCGGCCGGGAATCTGGTTCATTGGGTCGGAATATAGGCTATTCTGGATAGTCCTGATTGCGGGCGCAGGCCTGATGGCATGCAACAGCTTCATGCTGCAGGAAAGCGCTTGGCTCGACAGCGCGCTGCAATGGGTCGCGGCCATGACCACGACAGGATTTCAAGCCATGCCACTGCAGCTGTGGCACCCGAGCACCTGGTTCTTGTTGGCTTTGGCCATGTGTGTCGGCGGCATGGCGGGTTCGACCACCGGCGGCATCAAGCTGCTGCGCCTGGTGCTGTTGTATAAATCCATTATCTGGAACCTGGCCGATGTCACCCGCCAGCCGCATGAAATCGTGCGCCTTACCTTCGACGGCGAAGCCCTGACCAGAGGCGACGCACAGGCTCGGATTCGTGGCGCCGCGGCTCTGACCTATGCATGGATCGTGGTGGCGAGCATCGCCGTATTGCTCATGAGCTATTGCGTGCCGCCCGGCACACCCTTGCAGCTGATTATCTTTGACGTGCTTTCGGCGCAATCGGGAGAAGGCCTGTCATCAGGCCTGGTGAGCGCCGAACTCAATGCCGGCGGCAAGCTGGTGCTGATGACCGTCATGTGGATGGGGCGCCTGGAAATCATTCCCGTACTGGTGCTGCTCGCCATGCTCGTGCAGAGTGGCCGCAGGAAAAGATACGCTTGAAGCCAGCTGCGGCTTACTGCGCTTGCCGGTCAATAACAGCTGGCCTCGGCCACTGCCTGATTAATGCGCTCCAGGGTCTCGATGACGGCGACGGCACTGTCGCCGTCCGAGCGCGCCGGCGCACGATCGATAACCCGATCCATAAAATGCTGCAGCTCCAGGCGCAAGGGTTGACCATCCCCCTGGAACACGACTTCGCTGCCTTCGTCATGATTCTGCAATGCCTGATCGATCCAGCGGTGATAATGGGTGACGGTTTGCGCGACTTCGTCATAAATCAGCATGCCGCGGGCGCCGCGGACAATGGTGCGGCGGTTGGTTTCCGGCCATAACCAGGACGTGTGCAGATTGCCGCGCACACCGTTGGCAAATTCCAAGTGTACATGGACCTCGTCTTCCACCGGCAGGCCGAGCATGCGGTGGCCGGTGCCGCGCACGCGCCGCGGCTTCTCGCCAACCAGATACAGCATGACGGCCATATCGTGCACGCCGATGTCCCAGATGACGTTTTCGGCGGAGCGTGCCCGGCCCAGGTTGAGCCGCTCGTGGCGAATGGAAAACAGTTCGCCGATGGCGCCGCTGCGCACATAGTCACCCAGCCAGGACACCGCCGGCTGATAAAGCAGCAAATGGCCAACCATGAAGATGCGGTTTTGCGCACGTGCCAAATCGGCCAGCGCCCGCGCCTCGGCAGAGGTCGGCGTGACCGGTTTTTCGACGAACACGTCCTTGCCGGCACGCAGGGCAGCAGCAGCAATCTCGTAATGCACTGCCGTCGGCGTGGCAATGGCCACGGCCGCGCAATCGCTGGCCAAGGCTGCGGGCCAGTCAGCATAAATCGTGGCGGATGGGTACTGCGCGCCATATTCTTCGCGCCGCTCGGCATTACGCTCGACAATACCTGCCAGCGCGTCCAGCTCGGCCAGATTGCGCACGATGTTCTTGCCCCAGGCTCCGGCTCCGATGGCGACGATTTGCATGCAACGCTCTTTGCTTTACTTAAAGAAAGCCTGTCATTTTACGCGAAACAGCGGTCTGCAGCCCAGCCGCCACAGGGCACAAAATGATCAGCCCAGCATAAATGCGCCGCATCTCGCTGGCCAATGCGAGCCGGCTCAAAGTGCCACCATGCCGCTGATTCCACATTCCATGGCCAATCTGCGTAAAATACAGGCTGGGGGATCGAACCACGGACACTTGCGTCTATAGCAATACAAATTTAGGGAGTGTTACATGCAAACATTCAGATTTCGCTGGGCGGTCGCGCTATTGGCCAGCTGCGCCTACCTGAGCACTTTCATGTTTGTCCCGGCCGCGCAGGCCAGCATGATTTCCACGCAGACGCTGTTGCAACAGCAGCAACGCAGCGCGCGCGTGGATCACGTGCAGGAACTGCTTGCCGAAGAGCGCGTCACCGAGCAAATGGTCAAGCTGGGTGTTGATCCAGCCGAAGTGCAGGCACGGGTGGCGGCCAT
>DATGUT010000269.1:0-2365 GCA_035301185.1 Salinisphaeraceae bacterium | reverse complement strand
TGGCACAGGCCCAGGACAGCGGCCAGATTGCCATTCTGCGACAACGCTATTTCGGCAATATGGAACAATTCGGCTTCGTTGGCGGCCGAATCTTTGCCAAGCAGGTCGATCAGCTGTTGCCGCAGTGGCGCGCCTTGTTTGAGCGCACCGCACGCCGCCATGATCTGGACTGGCGCCTGCTGGCCGCCATCAGCTATCAGGAATCACATTGGGATGCCGATGCCGTCAGCCCCACGGGAGTGCGCGGGCTGATGATGCTGACCGAAGTCACCGCGGCCGAACTCGGGCTCAGCGACCGTCGCGATCCGCAGCAAAGCGTCAGCGGCGGCACTCGCTACCTGCTGCAGCTGCACGCGCGCCTGCCGGACACCATCGAAGAACCCGATCGCACCTGGATGGCGCTGGCCGCCTACAACATCGGCCTTGGCCACGTGCTGGACGCACGGCGCCTGCTTGAGGCAAACGAGCGCGACCCAACACGCTGGGCCAATGTGCGCGAAGCGCTCGGCTGGCTGACCAAAAAGCAGTACTACAGCCATACCCGGCATGGCTATGCGCCCGGCTATGAAGCGGTCAAATACGTCGACAACATCCGCATTTATTACGACATCCTGCTATGGATGAGCGGCGATCAGGAAGGCAAGAAACCCGCCGCCCTGCAGGATGAACCGGCCGCAAGCACGGCCGATGCAGACGAAGAGGCGGTCATTTCCATCGACTCCCCTGCGCTGTAGGCAGAGGCTGCTTGCGATGCTGGCCGCAGCCTGCGCTGTCAGCATCTTCGCCCGAATCCGCAAAAGCCGCCCAGCTGGCTTATTGTGCCGCAATCACATCGATTTCCACGAGCCAGCCCGGATTGACCATTTGCGGCACGGCCAACGTGGTGCGCGCCGGAAGATTGGGCTGCTCATCGGTGCCGAAAAACTCAGTGTAGGCGGCCATGAATCCATCGAAATCGACGCCGTTGGCATCGGGCTCGGTCGCGACATAGGCATTCATTTTGACCACGTCGCCCATGCCGTAGCCGAGCGCGTCAAGCTTGCCGGCAATCGCCTTGAGGACGTTGCGCGTCTGGGTTTCGGTATTACCGTAGGCGGCCGTTGTCTGATCGTCTGCAGACTCATCCACCACTGGCGGTACATTGCCGCTGAGATACAGCACGGTCGCATCGGGGCCAACCTCGACCCCCTCGGCAACCGGAAAGTCCGAATCGGGGATGTCATGCCGCACGACATTGTCGGCTGCCAAAACCTGTGTCGTGCTGAACACGCCAGCGGCTGCAAACAGCAGACCCGCCACCGCGGGTTTAAGAAACTTGCCTGTCATTGGAACACCCTTATTGTTCATCATTAAACTGCCATTACGGTTGGCACACCAAACCATGATGGCACCCAGAAGGCCATGCCAATCTGACCAACGCGCCTGCATCATTTCCCGACGCAGGCCTGATGGGCCTTAATTCGGATTGCGTATGGCGGCAACATCAGCAGCGCTGACATCCGCATCGAAATCATTGAACTCCGAGCGCAGATAGTTGACTACGGCGGCAATCTGCTCGTCGGTAAGCATGACCGCGAAGCTCGGCATGCCGCGCAGGCCGTGCACAATCACGGTAATCGGATATGCCGCTGCGGCAAGCATGCCATCATCGACCAGCGCCGGATACATGCCGGCACCTTCGGCGCCCTTGCCATCGGGCATGTGACAGGCCTGGCAAAGGTTGGCATAAACCGCTTCGCCACTGGCGCCGGCGATGTGATCCGGATCTGCAAAACGTTCCTGCCACTGCTCCTTGACCTCGAAATCACCCTCGCTGTAGGTGGGCAGATCGCTGCGCGGTGGCGTGCGCGGCTGCTTGTTGTTGATATTGGCACTGTCGTTGGTCCACGGCGGCGTGCCGCGCTCGCCGGCATCCTCGGCCAGTGCCACATCGTTGTCCGCATCAGGCCGCCTTGCAGAAGCATCGTCCGCCGCCGCAGCAACTCCGAGCAGGCTGGTCACAACCAGAAATAAAAGCGCATGTGTTGTGTATCGCATGGTCATTCCTCAGGCGCTTGCCGTTTGCTTTGCCTTTTCGTGCAGCCGCCGGCTGGCGTCCATGCCGGAAAGAATGGCGCCCTCCTGCCAGGCAGGTATGTAAGAGCAGTGCTCGCCAGCCAGCACCAGACGGTTGTCGATCTGACAGAGATTATCGTAGTGCTGGTCGCGCAATTCGTCGGTCCAGGATGCGTAGCAGCCCAGCGTCCAGGGCGAACGATGCCAGGACCAGGCAATCCCGGAGCGGAACTCCTGTTCGTATTGCGGATGAACCTGCTTGCCATAGGCAACAGCCGCCTCGATCTGCTCCTTGGCCGACATGGCCGAC
>DATGUT010000268.1:0-8389 GCA_035301185.1 Salinisphaeraceae bacterium | reverse complement strand
CATCATCGGCACGCATACCTTGCTGGAAGTGGCGCGGGCATACTGGCAAAGGCTGTGCGCCCGGCGCAGAGCCGCGTTCCGCTTTCATCACATTTCCACCGATGAGGTCTATGGGGATCTGGGCGCGGCACAGGGGCCGTTCAGCGAAACCAGCGCCTATGCACCCAGCTCGCCCTATTCAGCCAGCAAGGCCGGTGCCGATCATCTGGTGCGCGCCTGGCGGCGCACCTACGGCCTGCCCACGCTGATCAGCAACAGCGTCAACAACTACGGGCCCTATCAGTTCCCTGAAAAGCTCATCCCGCTTGTCATCCTGAATGCGCTGGCGGGCCGGGCGCTGCCGGTTTACGGTGACGGCAGCCAGGTGCGCGACTGGCTGTATGTCGAAGACCATGCACGCGCGCTGTATCAGGTCATCACGCGCGGCCGAGTGGGCGCGACCTACAATATCGGCGGCCATGACGAATGGCAGAACATCGAAGTCGTGCGCCTGATCTGCATGCTGCTCGACGAACTGCACCCCGATTCACCGCACCGGCCGCATGCAGCGCTTATCCACCACGTCGCCGATCGCCCCGGCCATGATCGGCGCTACGCCCTCGATGCCGGCAAGATGCGACGCGAGCTGGGCTGGCAGCCGACAGAAACCTTTGCCAACGGCCTGCGCAAGACCATTGTCTGGTATCTGGATGCTTGGGCCGGACAACCTACTCTGGAAACCGGCATTCGGCAGCGCGAGCATCTGGGCTTCGCAGGTGTGCCGTGAGTCCGAGGAAGGGCATTGTCCTCGCCGGCGGCAACGGCACGCGCCTGCATCCGACCACCCTGGGCATGTCCAAGCAGTTGCTGCCAATCTATGACAAGCCGATGATTTACTACCCGCTGTCGGTGCTCATGCTGGCGGGCATCCGCGATATTCTGCTCATTACCACGCCGACCGACCAAGATGCATTTCAACAGCTGCTCGGCGACGGCAGCCGCTTTGGCATCAATTTGAATTATGCCATCCAGCCCAGCCCCGACGGGCTGGCCCAAGCCTTCATCATCGGTGCAGCGTTCATTGGCAACGACAGCGTCTGTCTGGCGCTGGGCGACAATTTTTTCTACGGCCAGGGCTTCACGCCCAAGCTGCGGGCAGCCACCGCCCGCGCACAGGGTGCAACGGTGTTTGCCTATCAGGTACAAAAGCCCGAACGCTACGGCGTGGTGGCATTCGACGAACAGCTGCGTGCGACTTCGATCGAGGAAAAGCCGACAGACCCCAAATCCCGCTACGCCGTTACCGGCCTGTATTTCTATGACAACGACATTGTCGACATCGCCAGGGCGGTCGCGCCCTCACGCCGTGGCGAGCTGGAGATCACCAGCGTCAATCAGGCTTATCTGCACCGCGGCGAGTTGACGGTGGAGTTGCTCGGGCGCGGTTTCGCCTGGCTGGACACCGGCACCCACGCCAACCTGCTGGAGGCGGCCCAGTTCGTGGCCACCATCGAGAAGCGCCAAGGCTACAAGATCGCCTGCCTGGAGGAGATTGCCTACAACCAGGGCTGGATCACGGCAGAAGAGTTGCATGGGGCGGCGCGCAGACTACAGCACAACAGTTATGGCAAGTACTTGCTCGAAGTGGTGCTGCGGCCATGATCCTGCACCTCGCCGATGCCAACAAGTTCACGATCGCGTTCTTTCGCTTTCTGCAGGCCGAGTTGCCGCAGCTCGACAACGAAGTGATCGACCTGCGCCATGATCGGCCATGGCCGCCTGATCTGGGCTATCCCATCCACAAGGGCCGCGCGCCAACGTTGCTGCCACGGCTTTATCACAGGGTCTGCAAGGCAGACAAGATCATCATTCACGGCCTGTTCAAATCGGCCTGGATACAGTTCCTGCTGACTCAGCCCTGGGCTTATGAAAAAATGCATTGGGCCGTGTGGGGCGGCGATCTGCACGCATACGAAAGCAAGCGTGGCAGGTTATCGCTGGAGATAAAAGAGGCGCTGAAGCGCATTCTGATCAAGCGCATCGGCGTGCTGCTGACCTGCATCCCCGGTGACGTGGAACTGGCCCGGACCTGGTATGGCGCGCGCGGCAGATACATGGAATGCCTGATGTACGAGAGCAACACCTGGCACCCACCGCAGCGCGAGGCCAGGCGGTGCGACGCAATCAACATACTGGCAGGCAACTCTGCCAATCCGTCGAACAATCATTCGGAGATATTCGCGCACCTGGAAAAGTATCGCGACCAGAACATAAGAATTTTTGCTCCGCTTGCCTACGGCACGCAGGTGTATGCAGATGCGGTGATTCGCGCCGGCACGGAGCTGTTCGGCGACAAGTTCATCCCCATGACCGAGTTTGTTGCCTATCAGGATTATCTCGCATTCCTCGGCAGCATCGACATCGCCGTGTTCAATCATGCCCGCCAGCAGGCCATGGGCACCACGATCACGCTGCTGGGCATGGGCAAAAAGGTCTGCATGCGCCGCGACACATCACTGCGCGCCCTGCTGGAGCAGCTCGGCCTGCACATATTCAATGTTGCCGATGTTGATCTCGCGCCGCTGCCCGCGGACCTGGCCAGGGAAAACAAGGCGCTCGCAAGACGCAACTTTTCGCGGCAGCGGCTGCGCGCCCAACTGCAACTCATCTTACTGGATCAATAATGGCATATCTGAACGATTCACAGCTTGCACGCATGGGCTTCAAGCAGCTTGGCAGCAACGTGAAAATCAGCGAAAAAGCCAGCATTTACAATCCCGAGGCCATGACAGTCGGCGATAACTGTCGAATTGATGATTTCAGCGTGCTGTCCGGTCGCATCGAAATCGGCAGGTTTGTCTATGTCGCGCCTTTGTGCCTGCTCAACGGCGGCCGGAAGGGCCTTTTTCTGAGCGATTTCGTCGGTGTTTCCTATGGCGCCAGGCTTTTCAGCCAATCCGACAATTACAACGGCCAATTCCTGACCAACCCGCTGATTCCAGAAATCTATAGAAAAGAAATCATCACCACCCTCGAGGTAGGACGTCACGTCCCCATTGGTGCCGGGGCTGTGATCCTGCCGGGTGCCCACATCGCCGATGGCTGCGCCATTGGCGCCATGTCGCTGGTGCTGCAGCCGACCGAACCCTGGGGTATTTACCATGGTATTCCGGCCCGGCGCCAAGGTGAGCGCAAGCAGGATCTGTTACAGCTGGAAAGGCAATTCCTGGCACAGTCGCATGACGATGCCCGCTAAATGATCCCATTCAATCGCCCGCCCCATACTGGCAACGAGGAGCAGTACATCGCAGCTGTTTTAGGTGGCGGTGAGCTTGCCGGCAACAACGGCTTCGGGCACAAGTGCGAGCGCCATTTCGAGCAGACGACAGGTTGCGAAAAAGCCCTGCTGACACCATCCTGCACGCTGGCGCTGGAACTGGCGGCACTGCTGCTCGACATCCGCCCCGGCGACGAAGTCATCATGCCGAGCTATACCTTCACCAGCACGGCAAACGCGTTCGTGCTGCGCGGTGCCAGGATCGTGTTTGTCGATGTCCATCCCGCGACGATGAACATCGACGAACGGCTCATCGAGCCGGCGATCAGCGCCCGCACCCGCGCCATCGTGCCCGTCCACTACGCCGGCGTGGCCTGCGCCATGGATGCCATCATGGCCATTGCACGCCGCCATGACCTGGTCGTGATCGAGGACGCGGCACAGGGAGTGATGAGTCATTACCAGAACCGCCCGCTCGGCAGTATCGGCCACCTGGGCGCCTACAGTTTTCACGCCACCAAGAACCTCACCAGCGGCGGCGAAGGCGGCCTCCTGCTCATCAATGACAAACGATATTGTGAGCGCGCCGAAATCCTGCGCGAAAAAGGCACGAATCGCAGCCAATTCCTGCGCGGCATGGTGGACAAGTACAGCTGGGTGGACGTAGGCAGCAGCTATTTGCTGAGCGAGCTGCAGGCCGCCTGTTTGTGGGGCCAATTGGAAGCCGCGGCCGAGATTCAGGCCAGCCGCCAGCACACCTGGCAAGCCTATCGGGAAGGGCTGCAACCGCTGGTGGAGACAGGCAGGATTGCAGCGCCACACACCCCCGAGGATTGCCGCCACAACGCGCACATGTTTTACATCAAGGTTGCCGACATGGCAGAGCGCAGCGCGTTGATGGCCTGTCTTGAGAGCAAAGGCGTGGCGTCAGCATTTCACTTCGTACCGTTGCATACAGCGCCCGCCGGCCGGCGGTTCGGGCGCTTCGCCGGCAAAGATGTTCACACGCTGCGCGAAAGCGAACGCCTGCTGCGTCTGCCGCTGTGGTTCGGCATGCAGGCAGCAGAGCGCGAGCAGGTGATCGACAGTGTCCTGGCCTGTTGTCGATCCGTTTGAATCCGAGCAATGCGCCAGGCAAAAAGGCGCAGCCGCGACTGCGCCTTCTCGGCGTTGTTGTTGCGCGCCGCAGATCAGCTCGGCTGCTTGCCCAGGCGCAGGTATGGCGTCAATTCCTTCCAACCATCGGGGAACTGCTTTTTTGCCTCTTCATCCGACAGCGCCGGCAAGATGACCACGTCATCACCGACTTCCCAGTTCACGGGTGTGGACACATTGTGCTTGTCGGACAGCTGGATGGCGTCGATGACGCGCAGAATCTCGGGGAAATTGCGCCCCGCGCTCTTCGGGTACGTGAGCGTCATGCGGATCTTCTTGTCGGGGTCGATCAGGAACACGCAGCGCACCGAGGAAGAATCGCCCTCCCCCGGGTGGATCATGTCGTACAGATTCGACACCGTGCGATCGCCATCGCCGATGATCGGGAAATTGACCGGCGAATTCCAGGCACTTTCGATGTCCTTGGACCATTCCTTATGATCAACCACCGAATCCACCGAGATGGCAATGATCTTGGTGTTGCGCTTGGCGAATTCCTCTTTCAGCAAGCCGGTTTCACCCAGCTCGGTCGTGCACACCGGAGTGAAATCGGCCGGATGGGAAAACAACACGCCCCAGCTGTCGCCGAGCCAGTCGTGGAAATTGATTTTGCCCTCTGTGGTTTCCGCATCGAAATTCGGTGCGGTGTCACCTAGCTGTAGACTCATGCCACCTCCAATTTAAGATAGGATGTCTGTGTATCGTAAAGTAATATAGCAACAAATATATAGCCCGTAAAAGAATATAAAAGAAATACTTAATATGATTTCGTTATAATGATTCTGCCATGAATAATGCCCACGAACAATTGCAGCTGGTTTATGTGACCTGCCCCGACGATACGATTGCCAGGCGCATTGCCACCAGACTGGTCGAGGAACGCAGCGCCGCCTGCGTCAACATCGTGCCCGCGCTGGAATCGGTTTATCGCTGGCAGGGCGAGGTCGAGACCGCCAGCGAAAGCCTGCTCATCATCAAGACTCGCAAAACCTGCCTGCAGCGGATTCAGGCCTGCCTGGACGAGGTGCACCCGGATGAACTCCCGGAGCTTGTTGCCGTCCCAATCCAAGGCGGCACCACCCGGTATCTGGATTGGGTGCTGCACGAAACAAGCTGATTGTGAACATGCCCTAACGAGATATTCATGCGTTTACCCCTGCGTTTGGCAAGTCCCATGCGCCACATTGTTGTCTTGCTGACCCTGATTGCCATCGGCGGCCTGGTTTATTACAGTCTCGCTCCGACTTATCCACAGCGCCCTGATTTCACCCTGCCGGATCTGGATGGCGAGACGCGCGCAATCACGGATTTTGACGGCAAGGTCGTGGTATTGAACTTCTGGGCCACCTGGTGCATTCCCTGCCGCGAGGAAATCCCCATGCTGATCGAGGCCCAGGACGATCTGGGCGCCGCCGGCCTGCAAATCATCGGCATTGCCGTGGATCAGCGCCAGCCTACGGCCCAGTTCGCGCATGAATATGCAATCAACTATCCGGTACTGGTGGATCTGAGCAAAGCCGCCCGCGTCCAGGATCGCTATACCAAAAAGGGCAGTCCGGCAGCCGCGTCCCTGCCGTTCACGGCCATCATCGATCGCCAGGGGCGCATTCGCGCGCGCGTGCCGGGAAAGCTCGACCGCGCGCAGTTCGACAAGTTGGTCAAACCGTTGCTTTAGGTGATCTCATGCCTGAACTGCTGCATGATCGGGCATTATGATCGGGACAAAGGCGCAGACCGGGTCTGCACTGCGGCGATCACAGGCGAAAGCAGCGAGGCAACGTGCCTGGATATGGGCCGATACGGCAGTTATCTGGAAGACAACGGCTGCAAAGCGCCGCACTCCGGCTTGTATCAACGCCCCATCTGCGGCACTATGCACGTTTGCGTTTTATCGAAGGACACGGCGTGGCGCGCCTGCTTCTGCTCAACGGCCCCAATCTCAACCTGCTCGGCAAGCGTGAGCCGGGCATTTATGGCAAACAAACCCTGGCCAGCATTGAGGCCGGGCTGCAGGCTGCGGCGCAGGATCGAGGCCACCAGCTGGACTGCTTCCAGGCCAACGGCGAGCAGGTCTTGCTGGAACGCATTCACGCCGCTGCCGAGGCGCAGGTGGCTTGCATCATCTTCAATCCGGCCGCCTACACCCACACCAGCATCGCGCTGCGTGATGCCCTGCTTGGCACAGGCCTGCCCTTTATTGAAGTGCACTTATCCAACATCGCCGCGCGCGAAACGTTTCGCCGGCAATCCTTTTTTGCCGACATAGCCATTGGCACAATTGCCGGCTTCGGCGCCCATGGCTACCGGCTGGCGCTGCAGGCAGCCATCCAATATATTGAGGGAGAAACTCGTGGACATTCGCAAACTCAAGAAGCTGATTGAACTGGTCGAGCGCTCCGGCATTGCCGAACTGGAGATCAGTGAAGGCGAGGACACGGTGCGCATTGGCCGCTTCCCTGCGCCCGGCAGCATGCCGCCCATGCCGCAGCCAGCTCCGCCACCGGCAACGCCTGCCGGCAGCGCCACATGGTCGGCCCCGGCGGAAACGCCGGCTACCGATGCGGCAGACAACACCCCTGCAGGGCACTCGGTGCGCTCACCCATGGTGGGCACGTTCTATCGCGCCCCGGCGCCGGATGCCAAGCCGTTTGTCGAAGTCGGCGACAAGGTCGAGCCCGGCGATACGCTATGCATCATCGAGGCAATGAAAATGCTCAATCGCATCGATGCCGAGCAGGCCGGCACCATTAGCGCCATTCTTGTTGAAAACGGCCAGCCGGTCGAATACGACCAGGCGCTGTTTGTAATTTCCTAGGAATCTGCGTCGTAGGAATAACTGGCGGCGCCGCGGCCCGTTTGGTTTCCACGGCACAGCCCCTGAATCCGACCAGGACAAAACTATGCTGGAAAAGGTACTGATTGCCAATCGCGGCGAAATCGCGTTGCGCATCCTGCGCGCCTGCCGGGAACAAGGCATTCCGGTGGTGGCCGCCTATTCTTCCGCCGACCGCGACCTCAAGCACGTGCTGCTGGCGGAAGAAACCGTGTGCATCGGCCCGCCTCCGGCCCTGGAAAGCTATTTGCACATGCCCACCCTGATGAGTGCGGTGGAAGTCTCCGGCGCCACCGCCGTGCATCCAGGCTATGGCTTTCTGGCCGAAAATGCCGACTTCGCCGAAAGCGTGGAACAATCCGGCTTCATCTTCATCGGCCCGCGCCCGGAGACGATTCGCCTGATGGGCGACAAGACGTCCGCCATTCAGGAAATGCAGCGCGCCGGCGTGCCCTGCGTGCCGGGCTCGGGCGCACCGTTGGACCGCGATCAGGAAGCCAATCAGGCGCTTGCCCGCAAGATCGGCTATCCGGTCATCATCAAGGCCGTCGGCGGCGGCGGCGGACGCGGCATGCATGTCGTGCACGAAGACAATGCTCTCGCCCATGCCATCGACATGGCCAGCCGCGAAGCCGCCAGCGCCTTCGGCAACGCGGCCGTGTACATGGAGAAATACCTCGAGCGGCCACGCCACATCGAGGTGCAGGTGCTGGCCGACGCACACGGCAATGTCATTCATCTGGGCGAGCGCGACTGCTCGGTGCAGCGGCGCCATCAGAAAATAATCGAAGAAAGTCCAGCGCCTGGCATCAGCGAGGAGCAGCGCCAGCACATCGGCGAACTGTGCGTGGCCGCCTGCAAGCGCATCGGCTATCGCGGCGCCGGTACGTTCGAATTCCTGTACGAAAACGGCGAATTTCATTTCATCGAGATGAACACTCGCATCCAGGTCGAGCACCCAATCACGGAAATGGTGACCGGCGTCGATCTGATTGCCGAGCAACTGCGCATCGCCGACGGCCAGCCGCTGCGCCATCGCCAGGAAGACATTGTCATGCGCGGCCATGCGTTCGAGTGCCGCATCAACGCCGAGCATCCGCGCACCTTCACGCCGTCGCCTGGCAAGATCACCGAATACCATCCGC
>DATGUT010000267.1:0-3115 GCA_035301185.1 Salinisphaeraceae bacterium | reverse complement strand
GGGCGCTGGACATCGACTATTTCCTGCTCGGCTGCGGTGCCAACATCCTGGTTGGGGATCATGGCTTCCCGGGGTTGGTGATTGCCAACCATGCCCGCGCCATCAGCGTGGCCGGCACGCACCTGAGCGCCGCCAGCGGCGCCATCGTGTACCCGAATGTGATCGACACAGCAATCGCGCACGGCCTGTCCGGCCTCGAGCATTATGTCGGCATTCCCTCGACCGTCGGCGGCGCGCTGTGGCAGAACCTGCATTTCCTGGCGCCGGCGCCCAAACGCGAGCGCACCATGTTCATTGGTGAAGTGTTGCAGGGCGCCGAATTGCTCACCGCCGAAGGCGAGCGCCGTCACGTGGACGCCGCTTATTTCGAATTCGGCTATGACCAGTCGATCCTGCATTTCCGCGATGACGTGGTGCTGCAGGCCAGCTTCGAGCTGACTCAGGCCCCGCCGGCAACGCTGGCCCGCATCATGCGCGAGAACCTGGCGTGGCGCGCGCAGCGTCATCCGCCGCTGGATACAGAACCCTCCGCCGGCTCCATTTTCCGCAAGATCGAAGGCATTGGCGCCGGGCGCCTGATCGATGGCTGCGGCCTCAAGGGCCTGCGCTACGGCGGCGCACAGATCTCGCCGCGCCATGCGAACATCATCGTCAACTGCGGCGGCGCCCGCGCGGCCGACGTCTGCGCCCTGATCATGCATGCCCAGCACACGGTGGAGCGCGAAACCGGCTACTGCCTGACCCCGGAAATCACCTTCGTCGGCGAATTCGCCCCGGTGACCTGTATTCCGGCCGGCACGATCGCAAGCGCCGGCTGACGCCTGCTGGCGTTGCGCCAAGCTGCGCAGCTCCCAAAACAACAGGTGCGCCGATTGCGGCACAATAGGGTGCAAGGTTCCGCACTCGGAGGGCAACATGTCCAGTCTCCAGAACCGCAGCAACGGCGCAATACCCGCACCCGCCGCCCAGGCCACCCACATGGTGACCAACCAGCCGCCGCCGCTGGCGAGCTACAATGCCTATGCCCGGGATGCGGCGCTGGTCGAAGCCGTTGCCGTCGAGGGCGGCGGCTGGGGCCGCGAGCAACTCAGCGAATATGGCCGCATTGCCGGCCACGAACTGGACGCCATCGGCTTCGCCGCCAATGACAATCCGCCGGTGCTGCAGGCGTTCGATCGCTTCGGCCATCGCATCGACAACGTGCAATTCCACCCCGCCTACCACCGCAGCATGGCGCTGGCGCGGGCACACGGGCTGCACAGCCTGACCTGGACGGCAACCCGGCCCGGCGCGCAGGTGGTGCGCTCGGCGCTGTTTTACCTGCATGCCCAATTCGAGGCCGGCAGCATGTGCCCGACCACCATGACCCACGCCAGCGTGCCCGCCCTGCGCCAGCAGCCGGAACTGGCCGAGCACTGGCTGCCTGGCGTCCTCGCCGACAGCTACGACCCAAGCGATGCCCCGGCCGCGCGCAAGACTGGCCTCAGCATTGGCATGGGCATGACCGAGAAACAGGGCGGCACCGATGTGCGCGCCAACACGACCCAGGCGACTGCGGTGGCCGGCGGCCCAGGCGCGGCCTATGAGTTGATCGGCCACAAGTGGTTTTTATCCGCGCCCATGAGCGACGCCTTTCTGGTGCTGGCGCAAACTGCCCGGGAATCCGAGCAGGGCCCGTCCTGCTTCCTGTTGCCACGCTGGCGCGACGACGGCACTCGCAACAGCATCGAGATCCAGCGCCTGAAGAACAAGCTCGGTGATCGCTCCAACGCATCCGCCGAAGTCGAGTTTCGCGGCGCCCAGGCGTTCATGCTGGGCGCGCCGGGGCGCGGCATCAACACGATTTTGTCCATGGTCGCGCAGACGCGGCTCGACTGCATGCTCGGCTCGGCCGGGCTCATGCGCCAGGCGCTGGTGCAGGCCATTCATCACTGCCGCTATCGGCACGTCTTCGGCAAGCCCCTGCTCGAGCAGCCGCTGATGCAGAACGTGCTCGCCGACATGGCGCTGGAGGTGGAAGCCGCCATCGCTTTGGCGCTGCGCCTGGCGCGCGCTTTTGAAAGCGCTGATGAACACGAGCAACTGCTGGCGCGCATCGCCACACCGGTGGGCAAATACTGGATTTGCAAGCGCGCCCCGAGCCTGATCAACGAAGCCCAGGAATGCCTCGGCGGCAATGGCTATATTGAGGAATCGATCCTGCCGCGGCTGTATCGCCAGGCACCGGTCAACTCCATCTGGGAAGGCTCGGGCAACGTGCAATGCCTGGATCTGCTGCGCGCCGTGGCGCGCAAACCGCAGGCGCTGGCGGCATTGCATGCCGAGCTGGAGCAGGCACACGGCCTGAATGCGGCCTATGATGCGCACTGCGCACGCCTGCGCGATGCGCTCGCCGATACCACGGACACCGCCGCGGCCGCGGCCCAGGCGCGCCGGCTGTGCACCGACATCGCGCTGGCTTTTAGTGCCTCGATTCTACTGCGGCGCACGGCGTCGACCGTCGGCCACGCGTTTTGCCGGGCACGGCTGGCCGAGCGCCATGGCATGGCTTTCGGCACGCTGCCTCTTGGCGTCGACTGCTGCAGCCTGATCGAACGTGCCGCGGCCATGTAGCCGGACATACATGTGACTTTGCCATGGATACACCAGAAGTCGAACCATTCGCAGCATTGCTGCAAGTGCCTGGCCGCAGCGCGCATGATCGCCTGCTGAATGCTGCGTGCCAGCTGTTCTATCAACATGGCATCAATGCCATCGGCGTTGACACAATCATAGAACAGGCCGGTGTGGCCAAGATGTCGCTGTACCGTATTTTCGGCTCCAAAAGCGCGCTGGTGGCCGCCTACCTCGAGCATCGCGACGCTTACTGGCAACACTTTTTCCAGCGGCGTCTGTTGTCCTTGGATATACCAGCCGCCGAAAAGCTTCTGCTCTATTTCGACTTGCTCGACGAATGGTTTCAGTCACCCGGCTTCTGCGGCTGTGCTTTCATCAACGCGGAAGCGCAGCAGGTGACAGATGCGACACGCACAATCATCGCGCGGCACAAGGCGAACATACGCGAGTTGCTGCAGGATTTGGCCGCAGAGGCAGGCATCGAAGAGTGCCACGAACT
>DATGUT010000266.1:0-10494 GCA_035301185.1 Salinisphaeraceae bacterium | reverse complement strand
AAATTGTCGAGCTCGGGATGCAAGCCGAGGATGGCATTCTGATCCAGTGTATTGTAAGCGTAATGTCCGGCCCAGGCAGCACCGGGGCGCAACGCTTCGAAGGCCGGCAGGCGCTGAGCCAGCGTCGGCCAGATCACGTCTTCAAACAGCGCATGATCGACTTCGAAATCCTCGCAGTCGGGGTCGGTTTCCGGAGCCACGCCACACAGGAACTGATTGCCTTCGGGGCGAAAGTATACGCCACTGGGATCCACCGTCAGCGGCCAGTCGGCTCCGGCGCCGTTGGCCTCGAACAAGAAAATACAGCGCTTGCGCGAGCGCACCGGCAAATCATCAATGCCGACCAGGGCGGCAACGCGCGCCGCGCCGGCACCGGCTGCATTAACCGCCCCGGCACAGGCATGGCGCCCCGTGCGTGCGGCGGTCACTGCCTGTACACGCGCACCCACCCGCTCCACGGCCGTCACTTCATCCTCGATGTAGCTCACACCAAGGGCACGCGCCTTGCGCTTGAACGCCTGCAGCAGCCCGTACGGGTCCAGAAAGCCCTCGCCGCTGGCACCATGACAACCGGCGGCCAGGTCGGCCGTGGCGAGCCCCGGAAAGCGCGTGGCCAGCGCTTTTCGGTCCAGCAACTCGACGTCGGCGCCCAGTTGTCGTTGCAGCTGGTGATTGCGCTCGAGGATTGATTTGCCGGCCGCACTGGCCAGCATCAGGTAGCCGTATTCCCGAAAGCCGACCTCGGGGCGAATATCGTCCACCGCCAGCAACTCGCCGCTGCGGCGCAGAAACTCGGTGGCGAACAGCGACATGTGGATGTTCTCTGCAGTGGAGAACTGATGGCGCACCCCGCCTGCCGACAAACCGGTCGCGGCATGCTGATAGCTCGTATCGCGTTCAAGGACCAGCACTTGGCCGTCGAAAGCCGGCTCCGCGGCAAGAAAATAGGCAATCGCGCTGCCAACAACACCGCCGCCGATGATGATGATGTCCCAGTTCTGTGCGGCCATGGAAGCCTCTATCCGTTTGCACAAAGAACAAGGGCGGGCCGCATGACACGGCCCGCCCGGCAGTGGACAGGAATGCGGCCGCTAGTCCTGTTCGTAGAGTTGCAGCTTACCATCCTTGAAGATCACCGGAGCATAGCGTTCTTCGACCTGCATGCCATCCTCGTCGAACTCCTTGTTGCCGGTGGCACCCTTGTAGGTCTTCGATACCGGCCCCAGTGCATCCTTGATGCCGTCGGCCGTGGCATTGCCGGCTTTCTTGATGGCCAGTGCCGCAAGCATGGCCGAATCATAAGCGTAGCCACCGAAGGTCGTGGACGGCGGCATGTCGAATGCCTCTTCATATGGTTTGGCATACTCCGTCTCGTAGAAGTCATCCGCTTCGCCGACACGCAGGCCCTTGATGCCCTCACCCACCTGGGGGTTGTCGGCGATCTCGTTCGTCCACAGGGTCGGGTAGGCTGCATACCAGTTCGGGCTGATGCCCAGCTCATAGGCCTGCTTCAGAATCAGATTGGCATCCGTGCCATAGGCAACAAAGAACGCGGCACCCGGATCCTTGCTCACGACCCGCTGCAGGTCGGCCCGATAGTCCGACTTGCCCTGGCGATAGCGCACTTTGGTCACGCACTCGGAGCCCATGTCCTCGACCTTGATGCAACCCTGGATTTCCATGCCGACGCCGAACGGGTTGTTGGCCACCAGCGAGGCAATCTTCTCCGCGCCCGAATCCTTGACGGCGAATTCACCCATGGCCTGGCCCATGAGATGGTCAAGGCCCATCACATCGAAGAAATAGGGGCCGATTTCACGCAGTTTCGGTGATGTGCAGGCAGCTGCAATCTGCACCACCTTGTTCTTGTTGGTGAACGGGCCGGTCGGCACGCAGACGCCGCTGGACAGCACGCCGAGCACCAACGGCACCTTGTCCACATTGACCAGCTTGCGCACTGCATCTACGGCTGACTCTGGACGCGATTCGGTGTCCTCGACGATCAGCTCGATCTTGCCGCCCAGCGCTTCCGGATCGACTCTGATCGTGGAGCCATCCTCTTGCGGCACGTCGTAGCCTTCGTTGACGCGCTGGACGGCCAGCTTGATGCCTTGCACGATATCCTTGCCCTGCACGGCATTGCGCCCGGTCAGGGGCGCGATCACCCCGATTTCGATGGTGTCATCCTGAGCCATGGCCGGCAGCATGACTGCACTGCCCAGAAGCAGCGCCGTCGCCGCACCGGCGATGATTGCGGTTAAACGTTTCATGGAATACTCCTCCGTAAGTTCACACTCGACAGCAAGTGTTGCACACTTGCATTGACTACGCCGCCGCCACTTATTCTTCGGCCGCGGCGCCCAGATAGGCGTCTCGTATCTTCTCGTCGTGCAGAATATGCTGGGCATCGCCTTCGAAGGCATTGCGGCCATCGGCCATGACGATGCCACGATCAGAGATGGCCAGCGAGCGATCGGCATTCTGTTCGACGATCAAAACGGTGCGCCCCTGACTGTTGATTTCCTGGACCTTGGCGAACACCTCTTCCGCAATGCGCGGCGACAGGGCCGCCGACGGCTCATCCAGCAGCAGCAGCTGCGGATCGGTCATCAGCGCCCGCGCCAGTGCCAGCATTTGCCGTTCGCCGCCGCTCATGGTGCGCACGCGCTGCTTGCGCCGCTCGGCCAGGCGCGGAAATTCGGCATACTGCTGCTCGATGCGACGACGCGTTTCTTCCTTGGACAGGGTATAGCCGCCCATGACCAGGTTCTCTTCCGTGGTCAGGGATGGGAACACGTTCGCCAGCTGTGGCACGAAGGCAATGCCCTTGGCAACGCGCTCGTGCGGGCGCAACCGGGTAATGTCTTCGCCGGCGCAGTGCACCGTGCCCTGGGTCGGAATCAGATAGCCCATGATGGACTTGAGCAGGGTGGACTTGCCGGCGCCGTTGGGGCCGATGATCGTGGTCAGCTCACCTTCGGCCACGCTTAGGCCCACGTCGTGCAGGATCGCGGTGTCGCCATAACCAGCGTGCACACCTTGCACCTCGAGCAGTGTATCGGGCGCAGACTCTGCAATTGCGTTCATGGGGTCGTCTCCGTCGGCGCTGCGTCAGGATCACCGGCCTGGGCAATATCACCGCCGGCAGAAATATAGGCACGCAACACATCGTCGCGCGCCAGCACTTCTTCGGGCTCGCCCTGGGCCAACACCTGTCCCATGTCCAGCACGCAGATCTCGTCGCACATGCGCCGCACCACCTGCATGTTGTGTTCGATCACCAGGAAGGTATGCCCTTGTTCGCGCAGTTGCACGATCACCTTGACGATGTCCTCGATCAGGCGTGGATTGACTCCGGCCACGGGTTCATCCAGCAGGATCAGGTGTGGTTCGGCCATCAGTACCTGCACCAGCGCCAGCAGTTTCTTCTGCCCGCCCGACAGGCTGCCGGCATATTCGTCGGCGTGGCGCTCGAGATGCACCATTTCCAGCAATTCCCAGGCGCGCTGCAGATTCTGCTGCTCCTGCTGGCGCACCCTGCCCGGGCGCAGGGCCGCCGCGATGATACGCTCGCCGTACTGCGCCGTTGCGCCCAACAACATGTTCTCCATGACCGTCATGCGCTGCGGATTGAGGGTGATCTGAAACGTGCGGCACAAGCCCGTGCGCGCAATCTGATCCGGCGCCCGATTCTGGATTTCCTTGCCCTCGAACAGTACCCGGCCACGCGTGGGTCGCAGAAAACCACTGATCAGGTTGACCAGCGTCGTCTTGCCCGAGCCATTCGGGCCAACCAGGCCGAATATGCTGCCTTGCCTGACCGTCAACGACACATTATCCAGCGCGACCAGGCCGCCGAAGCGCTTGGAGATGTTTTCAACGGCGAGCAGCATTGCGGCCTCCATAGCGGCGCCGACGCTCGGGAATCAGACCCTTGGGCATGTATAAAATAACCAGGATGATCAGCACGCCGATGAGCACCATGCGCAGAGCCGCAAACTGATCTGGCAGGTTCAGGAAGCGGGTGCCATTGTTGATGATCTGGATGATGAGCGCACCACCCAGCGCGCCAAGATGATTGCCGGAGCCGCCGAGAATCACCATGGCCCAGACCAGGAAGGTTTCCAAGGGCAGGAAATAAGTCGGATCGATGTAGCCGATATAGTGCGCGAACAGCACGCCGCCGAGGCCGGCGATCGCACCGCCGAGCGCCATGGCGGAGATGCGCGCCCGGCGCACTTCCTTGCCCAGCGCCTGGGCCACTTCATCGCCGCCTTCGCGCAGCGATTTCAGCACCCGCCCGAACGGCGAGCGACAGGCCCAGATCACCACGCCGTAGCAGCCGGCCGCACACAGGCCGACCAGCGCCAGATAAAACCAGCCATAACTGCCATCGGGAATGAGCTCGAGCAGCGGGCTGGGAATGCCGGACACGCCATAGGAGGCGCCGACATAAGGATCGCCGAGCGTGGCGTTGAGAAACACCACCCGGATCAGTTCTGCAGCGGCGAGCGTGGCAATGGCCCAGTAATCCTGGCGCAGGTCGCCAATCGGCAACGCCATCAGCACGCCGAACAGAGCCGCCGCAGCCACGCCGGCAATGGCGCCGAGGATGATCGGCCAGCCGGCGACCACGGTCAGCGCCGCCGAGGCATAGGCGCCGACCATGAACAACCCGATCTGGCCGAAATTGACCAGCCCGGTCTGCCCGTATTGCAGGCTCAAGCTGAGGCTCATGATGCCGTAGATGCCGGCAATGGTCAGCAGATAAACAACGAATGCGGTCATGTCGATTTCCTGCCCAGCAGGCCCTGCGGCCGGAACAACAGCATGAAGATCAGCAGGGCGAACGGAATGGCTTGCTTGTAGCCGACTGGAATCGCAAGATAATCAGTATCGACCAGGCCCAATGGCTGTAACAAGGCGGCCCAGTTGATCGCCAGGCCGACGTTCTCCGCCAGACCGATGACCATGGCGCCGAGCACGGCGCCGTAGGGATTGCCGATGCCACCGAAGATGGCCGCCGCAAACACCGGCAGGATGACGGCATAGCCCATGTTCGGCTGCACTTGGGTGGCGACACCAATGAGAATACCGCCCAAGGCGGCAAAGCCGGCGCCGATGAACCAGACCACGCGGATGATGCGCTCACTGTAGGCGCCGCTGGCTTCGGACAGATCGGCATCGTCGGCGGTGGCGCGCATGGCAATGCCGAGGCGGGTGCGATTGAGCAGGAAGTAGAACACCAACATCGAGATCACGGTGGCAATGATGATGGCCGCGCTCTGCGGCGCCAGGCGACCACCAAGCACCGACCAGGAACGCATCAGCGGTAGCGGAAAGCTTTGTGGCGAAGCGCCCCAGATGGCCTGGGAGCCGAAGCGAAACACGAATGCCAGGCCGAATGATGCCACCATCAGAATGATTGGCGTGGCATCGCGCAGGCGGGAGAAAATCAACCGGTCGGAGGCCACACCAAGCGCACCGCCAATGACCATGGCCGCGCAGCCGCCGATGACAATGGCCGTGATTGGCCCGAATGGCAGGATTGAGCTGATCGAGAATGCAATGAAGGCGCCGACAGTGCCGAATTCGACATGCACGAAACTCGGGAACCGCAACACGTCGTAGATCATGGTCAGCCCGACCGCCAGCAATGCCAGCTCAGACCCGCGAATCAGGCTGTTGATCAGTATTTGTGTGATCAAGAACTCCTCCGATGCGGTTCTTGCGACCGCTTGTCACGCACTGCAACGAACAGCCATCCTGCACAGGCACTGCCCTGCAACTTTCTGCAGCATAGCGTAGCACTATCCGGGCGGGCGATTAACCATTGGTCTAACATTATTTCCGCAGAATGCTTCGTCAAGCAAATGCCAGGCGCGCGGTTGCCAGGTCCCACAATGGTCGGCCCACGCTTTTGAACAGTACCGGGCCAGCACCGCGCACGCCGTTGGCCATGGCGTCGTCCAGTTGCTGCGCAGCATCCCAGGAAAACGCCTGGGCCGCCTCGGCCTGGATCAAGTCGCCGGCTTCGAGGCGGGCGCCGGCGAGCGTATCGACCACAACCCGGCCGCGGGCGAGCAGCGCCGACGGCAGCTCCGCCATGTCCGGCTTGAAGGCGCCGACCGCGGCCACAAATGCATCAGCGGGCAGCTCCTCAGGCAGCACCGGCGTCAGGCTGGTCGTGACGGCAATGAACAGACGCGCCTCGGCCGGCGCCTGTGCCAATTCATCGAGCACTTGAATCTGCACGTCGAGTTCAGCCGTCAGCTCCTGCGCCAGCGCTTCGGCGCGGGCACGGGTACGCGAACAAATATGGAACTCGCCAATACCCAGGCCGGCGGCAAAGGCCTCGATATGCGTGCGCGCCTGCACCCCGGCACCGATCACCACCGCTGGGCCGCTTTGCACCGGTGCCAGTTCGCGCGCGGCCAGCAGCGACAGCGCCGCCGTGCGCCGACCGGTCACCGTGGCGCCATCGAGAATACCCTTGCGCACGCCGCTGGCGGCATCCAACACGATCACTTCGCCCTGGATTGTGGGCAGATCGGCCTGCGCATTATGCGGATGCACGGTAACCATCTTGGTCATGGCAATCGCGTCATCGGCCGCCGGCATGAGCAGCAGCGTGCCCGCGCCGGCCAGCGGCATGTGCACGCGTTCCAGCTCGCAGGCATGCGGATTGCGCGCGGCCTCGGCAATGGCGTCGGCCAGCTCGCCATAGGGCAGGCGCGCGCAGGTTTGTTCTGCAGACAGGATTTCCATAACTCTCCTCCTGGTTCCGTTCAGTCTGTTGTCACGAGCGGCGATCGCAAGCCGTCGCCCCTTTATACCAGTTCCACCCAAGCCAGCATGGCGGCTGCTCCCGCTCAATCCCTGTATTCGGTTACAGTTACGCTGCAACATGGAACGAAACTGCAGGATGAACCGATGACGGGCGCATTGTCACATATTCAGGTACTCGATTTGTCGCGCGTCCTGGCCGGGCCGTGGGCGTCGCAGACCCTGGCCGACCTCGGCGCCAACGTGATCAAGGTGGAACGCCCCGGGCGCGGCGATGATACGCGCTCCTGGGGGCCGCCCTATCTCAAGGATGGCGCCGGCCATGACACGTCCGAAGCGGCCTATTATCTGAGCACCAATCGCAACAAGCAGTCAATCACCATCGACTTCACGCGCCCGGAGGGCCAGCAGCTGGTGCGCGATCTCGCCGCGCAGTCGGACATCGTGCTGGAAAACTTCAAGGTTGGCAGCCTGGCGCGCTATGGGCTCGATTACGCGACGTTGAAACAGGTCAACCCGCGCCTGATTTACTGCTCGATCACCGGCTTCGGCCAGACCGGCCCGTATGCCAAGCGCGCCGGCTATGACTTTCTGATCCAGGCCATGGGCGGGCTGATGAGCCTCACCGGCCACCCGGACGGCGCCGACGGGGCGGGGCCGATGAAGGTTGGCGTCGCGTTGACCGACATCATGACCGGCCTGTATGCAGCCATCTCGGTGCTTGCGGCGCTGGCGCACCGCGAGCGAACCGGTGAAGGTCAGTACATCGACCTCGCCCTGCTGGACGTGCAAATCGCCTGCCTCGCCAATCAGACGTTGAATTATCTGACCACCGGCGAATCACCCCGGCGCCTCGGCAACGCGCACCCGAACATCGTGCCTTACCAGGCGTTTCCGACCGCCGATGGCGACATGATCATCGCCGTCGGCAACGACAGCCAGTTTGCCAATCTGTGCACCGTCGACGAACACCCCGAGTGGGCCAGCGATGCGCGCTTTGCCACCAACGCCGCGCGCGTGGCGCACCGAGACACGCTGATCCCGCTGCTGCGCCAGGCCACGGTCATGCGCACAACCGACACCTGGGTGCAAGCGCTGGAGGCCGCTGGTGTGCCGTGCGGGCCCATCAACGACATGGCCGCCGTATTCGCCAATGAGCAGGTTCGGGCGCGCGCCATGCAGCAGCAAATGCCGCATGCATTGGCCGGCCAGGTGCCGCAGGTGGCAAGCCCGATCCGCATGTCCGAGACGCCGGTCAGCTATCGCCAGCCGCCACCCTTGCTGGGCGAGCACACGCACGCGGTGCTCAGCGACCTGCTGGGTCTCAGCGAGCAGCAAATCGCGGAGCTGGCACGGCAGGGAGTCACTGAATAACATAGTTGCCGTGAGTGAAGACGACAGCCGCCGCTATTGCCCCAGGTGCGCCACCCGGCTGGTGCACCGAAGCATCGAAACCTACGATCGCCTGTGCTGCCCGGCCTGCGATTTCGTGTTTTGGGACAACCCGACGCCGGTGGTTGCCGCGCTGGTCGAATATGACGAGCGGCTGGTGTTTGCCCGCAACGCCGCCTGGCCCGAGGGCAAATTCGGCCTCGTCACCGGCTTTCTCGAGCCGCGCGAGGATCCGGCCGCAGCCGTGCTGCGCGAAGTCACCGAAGAATTGTCACTGATCGGACGCATCACCTGCTTCATCGGCGCCTATGGCTTCGCGCGCAACAACCAGCTGCTGCTGGCCTATCACATCCTGGGACAGGGCGAAATCCGGCTCAACGAGGAACTGATCGAATACCGCCTGGTGGCCAAGCACAAGGCACGCTACCGACCGGCCGGCACCGGCCTCGCGGTGCGCGACTGGCTGCGCGCCCAGGGCCATGATCCGCAGGAGCGTGAACTGTAGGCAGAAATCCGGACGCCGAACAGCCGGCGCTCCGATCCAGTAGCTCAGCTCAAATGGTGCACTTCCTGCAAGCCATACACCGGCGTCGGGATGCCCTGCATGCGTGCCTTCAGTTGCAGCGCCACATAATGCGAATACTGGCGTGACTGGGCCAGGTTGCCGCCGTGGAACCACAGGCCTTCCTGCTGGGTCGGCTTCCACATGTTGCGCTGCTCGCCTTCCCACGGGCCCGGGTCCTTGGCCGTATCCGAGCCAATGCCCCAGCACTTGCCGACCTTGTCGGCGACCTCCTGGGAAATGAGATCCGCCGCAAAGCCGTTCATGGAACCGTAGCCGGTGGCATAAATGATGGCGTCGGCGGGGATTTCCCGGCCATCTTCCAGCACGATGCTGTTGGCCGTCAGCCGTTCGATCTCCGAGCCGCTGGCCAGCTTGATCTTGCCGTCAATGATGAGCTGCGAGGCGCCGACATCGATGTAGTAGCCGGAGGCGCGGCGCAGATACAGCATGAACAGGCCGGAATCATCCGGGCCGAAGGTATGCATGAAGCCGGCTTCTTCAAGCTGGCGGTAGAATTCGGCATCCTCTGCGCGGATGGTGGCCGTGGATTCCTGCAACACACCGGGCAGAATCGCATACGGAATCGAAGCGAACATCAGGTCGGCCTTTTCGGTGGTAATGCCCTGAGCCACGGCCTCCTCGGAGTAAAATGGGCCGAGCGCATGCTTCATCAACGAATGCGAGCGCGACACGTGTGTTGGCGAACGCTGGATCATGGTCACGTCGACACCGGCCTCGGCCAGCGCCGCGCAAATGTCATGCGCCGAGTTGTTGGCGCCGATGACCGCCACTTTCTTGCCCTGCATGCTGTCGGGGCCGGCATGCTCCGAGGAATGCTCCTGCACGCCGGCAAATACGTCCTGCCCCGCGATGTCGGGAATGTTGGGCTTGGCCGACATGCCGGTCGCCATCACCAGCTGCTGCGGTTGCAACGTAATCTCCCGGCCATCACGCTCGACCACGACGGTCCAGGTCTTGGTGTTTTCGTCGTAGCTGGCGCTCTTGGCCTCGGTGTTGCCCCAGTAGTTGAGCTCCATGACCTTGGTGTACATTTCCAGCCAGTCGCCGATCTTGTCCTTGGGCGAAAACACCGGCCAGTTGTCGGGAAACTTGATGTACGGCATGTGATCGTACCAGATCGGATCATGCAGGCACAGCGACTTGTAGCGCTTGCGCCAGGAATCACCGGGGCGCGCGTTGCGCTCCACGATCAGCGCCGGCACGCCGTGCTGGCGCAGGCGCGCAGCCAGGCCGATGCCGCCCTGGCCACCACCGACGATCAGCACATAGGGCTGCGTCGATATGCCGAGTTCGGCCAATTCCGCCTCGCGCTCTTCGAGCCAGGTCGGATCACCTTGGTCATCGCCATGCTTGGCGCCGAGCGGCCGTGTAAAGCCATCCGGCTCTTCGTAGCCCTTGAGATCGACCATGGTCGTGAACAGCGTCCAGATCAGGCCGTCCTTGAGTCGGATGTAGCCATAACCGCCGGCCAGCGGTGTATCGAAGGTAATGAAACCTTCGGTGACCCCATCGGCATGATTGGCAAAATCGGTGTCGTAGACCGACCAATCGCTTGGCTGCACCCGATCCAGGCAGTGCTCGAGCAGGTCGCGGATTTCCGCCTTGCCTTCCACCGTCTTCAGGTTCCAGGTGAACGACAGGAAATCGCGCCAGTAGCATTCGTCGGCAAACAGCTCCAGCGCGCCATCGATATCGCCGGCCGCCAGTGTCTTGTCCAGGGCGGAAAGGAC
>DATGUT010000265.1:0-2333 GCA_035301185.1 Salinisphaeraceae bacterium | reverse complement strand
ATACATAATCAGAATCAGTCTTGTCCAGCCCGCGATAGCCGCACTGCAGGCAATAGGTGGCGCAGCCGTCGGCAAACAGCAGTGCCTCCAGCGATGGATTTTCGCATTGCGGGCAAGGCGTACTGACCGTCATCTGCTGCTGCGGACCCAGCGCGGAGTTGGCCGCCGCTGTCATCGCGCGAGGATGGACGCGGCTCGTTATCCGATACGCAGGACGCTCTGTGCTCAGTGACGGATTTATTATGGGGCACTTGCTCAGTCTCGATGTCAAAATCATTTGTCACACCTCATTTCAGTGGGCGGCATATTTCTTGCTTTGCGTCCTCCAGGACGGAAGGCATCCGTCGAACTGGCCTGCCGCTCGGCAATTGTCTGCAATAGCTGCATAGTTTTAGGGTTAGGGCGAGCAACTTCCATATCGGTCAAACCCTCCTGGTATTTACCCTTGCTTTTTAGGCCTGCCAGCCTGGCTGCCATGCGAGAAAGGCTGTATCTGCCAGCGGTCGGAACAACAAATGCCGGTTGCGAATCGCATACATGCGCACTTGCATTGTGTATGAAACTCAGCCACCCACTCCGAACTCCGTCATTTCGACTGGAGGGAGCCTGCGACCGGAATGGAGAAATCTCTTTTCATCAGTCGCTTATAACGGGGTTTCTTCACTTCGTGCTTCGCACTACGGTGGCAATGACAAGCCTGTTTCCGCGCAGCTGAGACAGATACATAATCAAGCATGCACAAACGACGGCGCTCGGCAATTTTGCGGCTAGGGATTACACCCAGCTGGCCCATGGCTTTAACGTATTTTGCCCACGCATCTGTAGTGAGACCCTGCCTGTGATAACCATTTGCGCAGCCCCGGCGCGTGCTGCCGCGGAGGAAGCCCATGACCAAACAACGTTGCCGACTGCCCGGCTGGCAAAAGCGCAAAATGACGGCCGAGGCAGCGGCCGAGCTGATCCAGGACGGCATGACCGTCGGCATGAGCGGCTTCACGCTGGCCGGCGAGGCCAAGGCAGTGCCGCTTGCCCTGGCCGAACGCGCCGTCGACGAGCCATTGTCCATTACGCTGATGACCGGCGCCTCGCTGGGCAACGACATCGATGCGAAACTCACCAAAGCCGGCGTCCTCGCCCGGCGCCTGCCGTTCCAGGTCGATGCCACGCTGCGCAAGGCGATCAATGACGGCAAGGTAATGTTCATCGACGAGCATTTGTCGGAAATCGTCGAGCGCCAGCGCCACGGCGATCTTGGCCACATGGATGTGGCGGTGATCGAAGCCTGCGCCATCACCGAAAATGGCGGCATCGTGCCCACCACCTCGGTCGGCAATTCGCCCACGTTTGCGCAGCTCGCTGACAAGGTGATCGTGGAGCTCAACCAGAACTCATCTGAGGGACTCGAAGGCCTGCACGATGTGTATGTCCCGGATGCGCGCCCGCACCGCCAGCCGATTCCAATCGTGCATGCAGCAAGCCGCATCGGTGATCACTTCATCAGCGTCGATCCCGCCAAGATCGCGGCAATCGTGCTCACCGAAGGCGAAGAAACGCCGGCCGAGATCGAGGCACCCGACGAGGCTGGTCAGCAAATCGTCGAGAACCTGACCGAATTTCTAAAAGACGAAGTTGATGCCGGACGCCTGACGGATACGCTGCTGCCCTTGCAGGCAGGGCTTGGCTCCATGGCCAACGCGGTGCTGAGCGGCATCGCCGAAGGGCCGTTCCACAATCTGCAAATGTACTCGGAAGTGTTGCAGGACTCGGCCTTCGAATTGCTCGACAGCGGCCAGATGACGTTTGCCTCGGCCACCTCAATGACACTGTCGAAGGAACGCGGTCAACAAGTGCTGAACAATCTTGCCAGCTACCACGACCGCGTGGTTTTGCGGCCCCAGGAATTGACCAATCATCCGGAAGTGATTCGCCGCCTTGGCGCCATCGCCATCAATACGGCCGTGGAAATCGACCTCTACGGCAACGTCAATTCGTCGCATCTGGGCGGTACGCAAATGGTTAACGCCATCGGCGGCTCCGGCGATTTCGCGCGCAATGCACATCTGGCGATTTTCGTCACCAAATCGCTGGCCAAGGATGGCGACATCTCGGCCGTGGTACCGTTTGTCAGCCATGTGGACCATACCGAACATGATGTCGATATCCTGATTTCCGAACATGGCGTGGCCGACCTGCGCGGGCTGGCACCACGCGAACGCGCGCCTCTGATCATCGACAACTGCGCCGATCCGCTGTATCGCGATGCCCTGAAAGACTATTTCAAGGAGGCGTGCCAGCGCGGCGGGCAAACACCCCACTGCCTGGAGCAGGCGCTC
>DATGUT010000264.1:0-4676 GCA_035301185.1 Salinisphaeraceae bacterium | reverse complement strand
CTTCGCCGCCAGCGCCACCCGTGGCATCGACACCTGCATCCACGCAGACGGTGTCGCCAAAAGGAGCTGCATAAGCGGTATCACCTGCAACGCCCGGAGTGCCATCCGCGCCGCTCTGATTGCTGTCGAGGGTGACATCGCACTCGGCCGTCCAGCCGGGCGGTGCTGCCACCAGACCCAGGGCAGCCAACACCGCAAGAGTCAGCGCGGTACGCGTGCGGTTGCCGCGCCGGCCGCTGCCGGCGGCAGACGAACCGCCGTGCGCGCGGGCCAGTTCCGAGGCCACTTGCAGCTGGTTGCGATTGCGATTCCAGACTAGGCTGTAAATGCGATTCATGGTTTGTTTCCCCTCGATTCAGACAATTTTCAGGTTTTTTGGCAGGCGCTGCGGGTCGCGCCAAAAGGCGTCGTTGGCAAAGCGCCGGAACAGGTCGGGCGGCAACAAGGTGGCGCGCGGCCGGGCCTGCACCCTGCCGCGGACGGTATGCAGGCCCGGTGTGCCGGCGCGCCGATCAAATTCCTCGGTGTCGTATTCGACCTGTTCGAAGTCGTGCTCAAAGGCCGGTTCGCCGATGAAATCGTAAATGGCCGCCATGGCCCGGGCTGGGTCGGCGGTCAGCGTTTCGTACTGCACCAGCAGCAGGCGATCGGCCTGGGCGCCGAAGCAGGCCTGCTTGAGCGCATCGAAGGCGTAACCCACCAGCCCGCCGCTGGCGGCAACGCTGTTGGCGCGGGTATAAACCGTGCCGCCCGGTGTGTAGTTGAAGATCGACGACGGGCTGAACATGTTCTTCTGCACCAGCTGCTCGATGCTGTCGATGACCCAGGGCAGGTGGCGTACGCAAGCGATGACTCTTGCCTGCGGGAACAGCTGCGCGATGGCCGGCATGCGCGCGCACCAGGCGCGGCTGGTATCGAAGATGACCTCGGCCGCGTAATCGTCGTAATAGTTGTCGAACAGGCCGTGCAGGATGCGCTGGCGCTTGGCATCGTCAAGGAACACGGCAAACTCGTTGCGCTCGCTCATCACCCCGAGCAGCGAACCGAACATGCCGGCCAAGGGTCCCGACATGCCGGCATGGAAGCGCGGATTCTGGCGCAACAGCGCCGCCAGCAGAGTGGAGCCGGCACGCGGCAGGCCGGAGATGAAATGGATCGAGGCACGCATCAGGCAAGGCTCCTTGCATATTGCAATGCAGGCAGCAGGCCCGGCTCAGCGAGCACGCGATCACAGCATGGCGCAGGATGCAGCCAAGCGCAGTTAGTGCCTCGAATCATGGCAGTCCCCCAGTTTGTTCAGTCAGCCGGCTTGGAAGTGCTGCTGTTCGGCTGTGATGTCCCCAGCCCCTGCATGCCGCCCCTTCAGCTGGGCGGCCTCCCCTGCCCGCCTCGTTTTGTTCCTTGTGCTGGAGTGTGGAGTGTAGTGAATTGTTGCGACCTTGGCCCCGTCCAAATGGATAGGTTCTGCAAAATAAATGGCTTGTGTGCAGCTATGGACCAAACCACTGAGTCGCAGACTGGCGCCGGGGCAGCCTTTTCGGAAAAGGGTTTCGAGCGCATGCAGTCAGGTCAGTCGGTGCCGGCAGGCGTGCCGCTCGCGCTCGTCAGTGCATGACAGCCTGCCAGTTGCTGCTGTAACATTCGGATGCTCTGGCAGGTGTTGCCAGACTTGTCGGTGCCGAGACCGAGTCCAGACGCCGAGTGGGTATCGTATCCGGCTTCTTGATTATGTATGAGGCTCAGCCACCTATTCTGAGCTCTGTCATTTCGACTGGAGGGAGCCTGCGACCGGAATGGAGAAATCTCTTTTCATCAGTCGTTTATATCGAGGTTTCTCCACTTCGTGCTTCGCACTACGGTCGAAATGACAACCCTATTTTGGCGTAGCTGAGACGATGCATAATCAGGATCCTTCATGCGAGATGTCATGGTGCAACAAATGAATCCAGCCAGGATGATCGCCTTGGTCTTGCAGCCCGCCCGTGATGCAGGCCGCGTTCTGCGAGCGAACCGAAGAACCGGAACTTGATCAATGCCAATATGGAAGAGCAGTTGCAGGCAGGAATGAAGCAGCGTTTAACCAGGGGCAGCAAAATCAGCGTGGCGCCGATGATGGCGTGGACGACGCCGGCGCAGCGCTATTTCATGCGCCAGCTGAGCCGTCATGCGCTGCTGTACACCGAAATGGTGACCACAGGCGCCTTGCTGCATGGCGACACGGCCAGATTCCTGGCGCTTGAGCCGCTGGAGCATCCGGTTGCGCTACAGCTTGGCGGCAGCGAGCCGGCGGCCATGGCCACCTGTGCCCGCCTAGCCGAGGAAGCCGGTTTTGACGAGGTCAACATCAACGTCGGCTGCCCTTCCGCGCGGGTTCAAAGCGGCGCCTTCGGCGCCTGCCTGATGGCCGAGCCGGCGCGCGTGGCTGCGTGCGTGGCCGCCATGCGGGCACGCGTGGCGATCCCGGTTACGGTGAAGACGCGCATCGGCATCGATCAGCAGGACAGCTACGCATTCCTGCACGACTTCACCCGCAAAGTCGCCCAGGCCGGCGCCGATCGCTTGATCGTGCACGCGCGCAAAGCCTGGCTGCAGGGCTTGAGCCCGAAGGAAAACAGGGCAGTGCCAGCGCTGGATCATGCGCGTGTTTACCGACTCGCTGCCGATTTTCCCGAGCTGCCCATGAGCATTAATGGCGGCATCGCAACGCATGCCGCCGTGGCCGAGCATTTGCGCCATGTGGATGGTGTTATGATCGGCCGCGAAGCCTACCGCAACCCCTATTTCATGGCCCAGCTTGAGCATGCGATTTTTATCGCCGACACGGAGCTGCCGACACGCCAGGCGGTCGTTCTGGCCATGCGCGATTACATCCAGCGACACTGTGGCGCCGGCGGTTCGCTGCAGGATGTCAGCCGTCACATGCTGGGCCTGTTCCATGCCCGGCCCGGCGGGCGCAAGTGGCGCCGCATCCTGGCCGAGAATGCGCATCGCGAAGATGCCGGCTGGGAGGTTGTGGAAGCCGCGCTGGCGGCTGTTACCCGTTCACCCAATCGAGCTGTTGCCTGATGAAACGCTTATCTGTCCCCAGTCTGCCTGTTTTTGGTTTGCTTCTCGCGCTGTTGCTTGCTGCGCCTGTCGTGGGTTATATCGGCCTGGCCCAGGCCGCCGACAATCCTGCCGATGGTTCTGCGAGCAATCCTGTGGTCGAATTACACACCAATTATGGCGACATAATCGTTGAAGTGCTGCCGGACAAGGCGCCGAAAACCGCCGCCAATTTCCTGCAATACGTCAAGGACGACTTTTATGACGGCACGATTTTTCATCGCGTCATTCCGGGTTTCGTCATCCAGGGCGGCGGCTTTACCACCGCATACCAGCCGGCCGATGATTTGCGCAGCCCGATCCCCAATGAATCCGACAATGATCTGAAGAACAAGCGCGGCACGCTGTCCATGGCACGCACGCCGGATCCAGACTCGGCCACGTCGCAATTTTTCATCAACCTGAGTGATAACGAGGCGCTCAATTACAGCGACGACGAGCCCGGCTACGCGGTTTTCGCCAAGGTTGTAGAGGGCATGGACGTGGTTGATGAGATCGCCGCCATCCCGACCGGCCCGGCCGGGCCGTTTCCGCAGGACGTGCCGCGCCAGAGCGTAATCATCGAAAAGGCGGAAATCATCTCCGATTAGGCCATTGTGGCAACGCATTTCCTTGCTGATCTGCATCTGCAGGACGACCGCGGCCAGCTCGCCCGCAAGCTGCACGCTTACCTGGCCGGGCCGGCGCATCAGGCCGCGGCGGTGTACGTGCTTGGCGATTTGTTTGACGTCTGGATCGGCGACGATGGCTCGCTGCCACAACACCGCGCCACTATTAACGCCTTCGCCGCCCTAGCCGCGGCCGGCACGCGCGTGTATTTCATGCGCGGCAATCGCGATTTTGCGGTCGGCGAGGATTTTTTTCGCAGCAGCGGCATGCGCCTGCTGCCTGATCCGCAGCTGCTGGATTTGTACGGCATCCCCACCCTGCTCAGCCACGGCGACCTGCTGTGCACCGACGATCATGCGCATCAGGCATTTCGCCAGAAATACCTGGATCCCCGCTGGCGCAGGCGGCGTCTGCGCCTGCCGCTGTGGTTCAGGCGCGTGGCGGCCGCCTGGGCGCGGCGCAAAAGCAGCCGCGACAAGGCCCGCAAACCGCGCCACATCATGGACGTGAACGGCGACAGCGTGCTGCGCCTCATGCATGAGCATGGTGCCCTGCAGCTCATCCACGGCCATACGCATAGGCCAGAGACGCACGACTACTGTGCCCATGGCGAGAAGCTGCGCCGCATCGTGCTGCCGGACTGGCGGCCTGGGCAAACCGGCGTGCTCGTGGTGGATGAAAACGGCTGCCGAACGCTATGGCTGGATTGATGCGCGGCATCAGGCATGCTGCACATCGACCAGCAGCGATTGCAGCCGGCGGCGCATGAACGGCGGAATGGCAATCACCCGGCGCGCCTCGAGATCCAGCGTGATCGCCACGGCATCGGCACAGGCCACGGCCGCGCCGCTTTCCAGATCGAACAGCCAGTGGCGCAGAATATACGTCTTGTCGTTGATGTGGCGGATGGCGCTGCGCAGCGTCAGCAAATCGTCCCGGCGCGGATAGCGATAATAGGCGAA
>DATGUT010000263.1:0-5516 GCA_035301185.1 Salinisphaeraceae bacterium | reverse complement strand
CTATTGTTTATTGGCGCGATTGCCCTGGGTGGCGTCAACCCGACGCTGGATGCGGCCCGGCTCGACATCATGCATTTCCGCCTGTGGGGGCGCTCCGAAGGAGTGCGTGCCGCCTGCCGCTATCTGGCGCAGGCGATCGCGCCGCTGCTGTTTGCCGGCATATACATCATGTTCAGCGGCGGCGGCAACCTTGCCGGGGTTGCCACCGGCAAGATTGAGGAAAACACCAATGTGCTGGTCTACACATTCATCATCATGCTGATACCGGTGGCGGCAGCTGGCGGCCTGCTGTTGCTGGCCATGCGCAGCTATGCGCGCGACGTGGCCACGGCCAGGGCATCAGAACAGATGTTTGCCCGCAAGCGGGATTGATCAGTGTCACTTGCTCAGGGTAACCCCTTGGCGAACCGCGTCTTTGCCCTGATGGGCGAATACAAGGGCGGCTCGGGATAATCGCCAGCATGTGCTGGCATTGGATGTGCTGGGGCATGACCCCTATCGCAGCCCGGCCAGCGCCGCGTGTCAATGAAAATTGCTCATCAAGGAGGCCATGATGTTACCCTCTACCGCCAACCGCGTGCCGGCTCACACAGCTGCCAAGATCAATCGCCGCATCGAGCGGCAGATCGAAACCAACATAAACTACTACGCCGAGCACCCGCACGAGATCGATCAGCGCCTGCGCGAACTTGATCAGGAATGGGATATCGAGCGCACGCTGGAGGCGAATGCCTCCACGCTGGCGCTGGGCGGCACCTTGCTGGGCGCATTTGTGGATCGACGCCTGCTGGTGCTGCCAGCCCTGGTTACCGCATTCCTGTTGCAGCATGCGCTGCAGGGGTGGTGCCCGCCGATACCGATATTCCGCCGGCGCGGCGTGCGCACAGCTGAAGAAATCGCTCGCGAGCGTTATGCATTGAAGGCGTTGCGGGGCGATTTTTCCAGCGCGCAGACATCGGCAGCGGGCAGGGCGCGCGCCAGCGGATAGCCTGCTTATTCGGATTGCATCCCGTCTCTGGTCCACCTGCCGGGATATTGGCGTCTTGCTGACCATTGGCCATGCAGCGGCGGTCACTGTGCTCGATGCCGTGCTCTGCAATCGCAAAGATCAGGGCAATGCTCGCCAGCCGAGAGGCCAGGAGAGTTCATGATCCAGGCTTTACTCGGCTCATGGCCGCTGTGGATTGCCATCGCCGATTTATTGGCGCGTCATCCGTGACTATCACCGGCTCCATACGCATGGCTTATCTCAGCGACACGCTGGCCGATCGTACCGGCTGGGGGGAAGCGCTGTTCGGCGTGGCGCGCTGACATTGGCCATCGCGGCGATACTCGGCGGCAACTGTTTCGACGTGCTGACCCTCGTCGTGGGCGATATGGCCTACACGAGTGGATCGTTCTATCACGTCGCCGGAGCGGACGAGTTGTTTTTGACCGTGGCCTGCATATTGATGAGCATCGTTGTCGTGCTGGGGTTGCTGGCCAGACAGCGTCGTGGTCCGGGGCGCATCGGCATCGAAGGTGTCGGCCTGATGGTCCTTTACGGTGCGATCGTCGCGACATTGGCCTTGTAAGCACACTCCCTGCTTATGCATCAGTCTCAGCTACGCGAAAATAGGCTCGTCACTTCGACCGGAGTGCGTAGCGCGCAGTGGAGGAATCTCGACGCCAATGGCTGGTGGAGCCAGTGCTGGTGGAGAGAGACCTCTCCATTGCGGTCGCAGGCTCCCTCTGGTCGAGATGACAGAGTTCCGAGTGGGTGGCTGAGTTTCATGCATAATCAAGACACACTTGATCCAAGACATTCCCCAGGAACTTCCAGGCCGCTTGGCAGCCGGTATTTACTGTCATCTCATTCGAAACGGAAGTTGGATGTCATGCCGCGGCAAGAACATGCCGGGGAACCATGACGGCAACCGGTTCAAGAACAGGCGACGAACGCGAGGTAACAACATGTCCGCGAGCATCGCCACGAACAAGAGAAAGCGCTACCTGCAGGGCTTGAAGATAGCTGCGAGCGGCAATGCCCAAGCCTTCGGCTTCTCCATTCTGATCACCGTCAGTTATGGCGTTGCCGCCACACTCGGATCGCCACCCACGTATGGCGAGCAGATCGGGTTCGCCATGTCGGCCGTGGCAGCTTTTTCGCTGCTCAACGTGCTGGTGGCCTACCTGGCTGCTGGTGGCCTACCTGGACAAAGGTGAATCCAGTCTTGTTGGCAGCAAGCGTGTCCTGCTCGTCGCCACGTGCCGATGTAGATGGTGATGTCGGTGATGAACGAGCCGATCAGCAGCATGCCGATCAGCCAGACAATTGTGGCGCTGAAAATCAGCAGCTTGCGTTCGATGCGATCGACCACCTGCGCCATGAGCAAGGCGCCGACCGGATAGCCGATCGAGCCGACCGCCAGGAACAGGATCGAGCTACCCGTACCAGCGCCGTGCCGACTGATCAGTTCGGGTGCATCGCCAAGGAATCCATAGTTGCCGGTGTACCATAGGAGCCGTCTTCGAAGCCGTGGCCTACCTGCCAGCGCGGCGATTCCGGCAGCCGGGTTCGCAACACCAGCCCGGCCACGGCAATGGCACCGCCGATGAAGAACAGAATCCGCCAGCTCCCAGCCAGGCCAAACTGGTCGGCGATTGCCGGCATGGCAAAGCCGATGTCGGTTATATCGTAGAAGGTGAAAAAATAGCCGAGGCCAATGACGACCAGGTAATAGCGCGGCAATGACCAGACCGGAATGCGGTTCAGCCGGGCGAGGATTTCAGCGCTGCGGCTGGCGGCTGTTGCGTCTGCTGTTGCCATAAGGCACCTGTGCCGCGGGCAGGCAGTCAATGCTGAGGAACTGGTCAGCCTGCCTGGTTATCATCGTTCAGAAGTCGAATCTCAGCGTGCATGTACCGCGTAGAAATTCAGCAATGGAAATGGCTGCAGCATGCCTTGTTACAGGCAACACAACGCACCCACCGCTGTTGATGCGAGAGCAGGCGGTGGGTGCGTGTATGCAGTTTTACTGAATCAATAAATGGCGATTATGCGGCCGGATTTAGTATGAACTCGAGCCGGTGTCTGAGCCTGAACCAGTGCCCATATCTGAGCCCGAACCGGTTGAGCCGGTACCCGAGCCGGAGTCGGTGCCCATGTCCGAGCCCGAGCCGGTCGAACCCGTGTCTGAGCCAGTGCCCATATCCGAGGACGAATCCGTGGTGCCCGAGTCGGAGCCGCCGGTTGTCGCATCGTTGCCGGTGTTGGAGTCACTGTTCCAAGTGTCCTGATCCGACGAGCTGCTGGACGAGTTGCTGTCCGTCGAGCTGTCCATGGTGCCTTGATCGGAGGTGGCGCTATTGGACGTGGCTGCGCTATCGGCGGCATCATTGCCGGCAGCATGGGCCGCCTGCAGGAATAAACCCGTGTTCAGTGCCAGCGCTGCGAGCAATGCAAACAGCAACGCCATGTTATTGCGGCGTTTGCGGGGAAGTTCATTGCTTTGGGTTTCCATTTCTTTTCTCCTATTGACTGTAACAGGTGTGCCGGTTGCGACACACTTTCAAATGATAGGCTGTGGGCGAAACGAGAGTAATCGGGATAACTAGCTAGGCCACCAAGGGTGTTCCCGAGAGGCTGGGCTCGCCTGAATTGCCCTGCAGACGGGTGCGGTTGGCAGGCAGCTTCGCCAAATGGCGAGTGGCGCCAAGGCAGCATATTCAGCATGCCATGAACCACCAGCCGGTTCGCCGTACTGTGGCGGCCGGCGTTGGTGGTGGTGCATGGCGAGCCTGTCTTGCGACACCGCTCTTCTCCCTTGTCCGATTGTTTTTATTGCATCTTGATCACATGGCTGCATTAAACGCCATCCATGCAACGGCGCCCATTGGGGCAATGCCCGAAGCGACCAGGGGTTAGTCTTTATCCGTTTGGTTTCGGTGCGGCAGCCGGGCGTGGGGCTGTCTCGATCAAGGTCTGGTGGATCAGGGCTGCAGGCCGTGATCGCAGTCCATGGCAATATCCTCGCCGAGATAAAGTGCGCCGGTATTCTTCTCGATCAGGAAATCCAGTTTGAAGTGGCCTCGAAAACCCTGTTCTTTCAGCTCCTTGCCCATTGTGAGTGCCGCTCTGCACATTTTGCTCAACGGTGCCCGCCCACAGGCATCGATTGATAGCCTGTTACCGCGCTGACTGCTCCCGGGGCGGATCAAATCCAGTAAAGCTGGTGATTCCGTCTGCAGTGGGGCGATATTGGTGCCGTAACGAGTGACGCAGGCCAACACGGCAGCATGGCGCGCCTTGATCCGCTTCATGATCTTGACCTCGCCTGCGGCCAGAATCTCCCAGACATGTTGGCGCCAGTCATTCTCGTCGGAAATCAAGAAGCTCGCATGATTGTCGTTGCTCCAGGCGGTCTTGACCACCAGATCCGGCCCCAGCTCACGTGCCGCATCGCGCAGCATTGCATAGGTGTTCACCCTGGCCATGATCTGCGGCACGCACGCGACACCCAGGGCTTCGGCAATGGGCATTATCATGAGCCTGTGATTCAGATACATCCGCAGGCGAGCCGATGATCGACAGTCTTCCAGGCGCAGTGCTCTGGCCAGCGCTTCGCTGTCGCCGTTGAGCATGATGGTCAGCATCCTGGCTAGTCCATTCTGCCGGATATGGTTTGCAATTACCGTGTGCAAACTTTTTTTATCCATTCCTGCGTGCTGGCGATCTTCAGGATGACTTGTCGGAATCAGGAGATTTAATGCCAGGATGAGCCGCCGTTGCTGATGGATTGGCCGCGGCTGTGTCTGCTTCGACACCGGCGCGCCTGGGCTTGTCCAGCGGGCCGAGGGAGTCCAGGTATGTCAAGCGCGCGCCCGGTTGATAAATCGGGAAATCGATCGGCCGATCACGAAAGCTCTTCAATGGCTGCCCCAGGCTGCGCATACCGCGTTCACGCGTGCGCCGGATCTGCTCGAAGTCGACTTCGAAAGGCATGAATTCTTCGCCGCTGCCGGCCTGATGCAGTACATGTCCATCTGCGTCACAGACAATCGAGCGGCCACATCCGCCATCGGCCAGGCCATTGATGTCGAAAATGTAGCACTGGTTGGTGGCTGCCATCGCACGGGTAATGGCCAACTCCACATCCCGATCCCTGGCAGCTGACAGTGTTGGCCGTAAAATCACCTCTGCGCCCATGGCGGCCAGGCTGCGGATTACTTCCGGAAACCATGTGTCATAGCAAATGGTCATGCCGAAACGGCCAGCCCCCGGCACATCAAAGACGAACAATTCATTGCCCGGCGCAACGCCTTCTTCGTAGGGCTCGAAGACAAACATCTTGCGATAGCGATCGACGACGATGCCGTTGGGATCGATTACCGAAGCGGTGTTGTAGACATGGCCATCCTTGCTGCGTTCGTAGATGGAGCCGGTGACCAGCCAGATGCGGTGTTCTGCAGCCATCCCTGCCAATGCATTCTCTGCCTTGCCCGGCAAAGTCTGGGCCGCGGCGGGCAGTGGCCCG
>DATGUT010000262.1:0-5828 GCA_035301185.1 Salinisphaeraceae bacterium | reverse complement strand
GGCAGCGCTGCCTGGTTTTACTGTGGCGTTCTGAACCGGGTATAGTCGCCGCTTTGTCAGACCACGCGGCTTTCCTGACACAACAATAATGAACTGGTATCAAATCCTCGTCATTGCCGTGGTGCAGGGCATTACCGAATTCCTGCCCATTTCCAGCTCAGCCCACCTGATTCTGGTGCCGCATTTCCTTGCCTGGCCGGATCAGGGCCTGGGCTTCGACCTGGCGGTGCATCTGGGAACGCTGGCGGCCGTCGTCGGCTACTATTGGCGCGACCTGCTGGTGCTGGCCAAGGCATGGCTTGCTTCACTGGCCACACGACGCCTCGATGCCGATGCCCGCATGGCCTGGGGCCTGATTCTGGCGACGCTGCCGGCCATCGTGTTTGGACTGGCACTCGGTGCCGAAGGCGCGGCTTTGCTGCGCACGCCATGGATCATCGCAGCGACCAGCATTGTCTTCGGCGTCCTGCTCGGCTGGGTGGACTGGCGCGCGCGCATGGATGGGCAGGCAACGGATCTCGGCTTCCGGCAGTATTTCCTGCTGGGCCTGTTCCAGGCCGTGGCGCTGATCCCCGGCACCTCGCGCTCGGGCATCACCATCATGGCTGGGCGCGGCCTGGGCCTGTCCCGGCCGGCCGCCGCGCGGGTCTCATTCTTCATGGCCATTCCGGTGACGCTGGCGGCGGTGGTCTACGAAGCGCTGCACCTGCTGAGCTCGCCGGTCACCCAGGATTGGAGCGGCATGGCATTTGCGGCGATCCTCGCCTGTGCCAGTGCCGTCATCACCATCCATTTGTTCTTGCGCATGCTCCAATCCATGGGCATGATGCCGTTCGTGATCTACCGCGTGCTGCTGGGCATTTTGCTGCTGGTGCTGTTTGGCTGGTCGGGATGAAGCCCGAATGCTTGCAGTCATGGCCACCTAAGCCGGTCTGTCGAAATTCCAGACATCTGTCCAGATTCTGGAAGCAAGCGCTCTGAGGCAGCATCAAGATACCCCCGGCCAGCCTGAGCCATAACTTCATACTCTGCTGATATGAATAAGGATTTCAGACCAGCGGATTGATCTTGGATCATTTGGCACAGGACTTGCTACATTGTTGGAACAGCCGCCACCGAACGCCGATGTTCCTGCCCTATTGCTGGTGTCGGCGGCCATGCGACCAGCGGCATCATAAACGCCTTGTTGTTTGGGCGCTGCATTGCGCGGGCAACGTTTCAGCAAATACAAAAGGGAGTCATCTTGTTTTCACTGCAAACCCTGTTTGGCCGTAGCGACAGGATTTACGATTTGCTGCAGGCCAGTTCCGAGGCCGCCTTGGAAACGGCGCAGGCCGCGGATGAATTGGCACGCAATGGCGACGATGCCCCCACCCTGGCCGCTTTCAGCGCCGCGCGCCTGCGCGAGAAGGAATTGGCGACCGAAATCAGCGAAACCTTGATCCACACGTTCGTCACCACGCTGGATCGCGAAGACATCGAAGCCATGAATGAGGCGTTGTACAAGATCCCCAAAACCGTGGAGAAGTTTGCCGAACGCTATGTGCTGGTCAACAAGCGGCTGCAAGATGTGGATTTCACGCGACGCACCGGGCTCCTCGTCCACTGTACCGAAGTCGTGGTCGACATGGTCCGGGAATTGCGCAATGGTCAGCGCCTCGAGCACATGCGCCGGCTGCAGGATCGACTGCAGGCACTGGAGGCAGAAGCCGACGCGCTGCTGCTGGAACCTTATCGCAGCCTTTATCTGGACTCCAGCGACCCGGTCCGCGTCATGCTGGCCAAGACACTGTTCGAGATCATCGAGAAGGCCATCGATAACTGCCGCGATGTCGGCAACGTGATCTATTTCATTGTGCTGAAGAACTCCTAGCCCCCATGAGCATCGGGTTGCTGGTTCTGGTCGTTTTCCTCGCGCTGGCCTTTACCTACATCAATGGCTTCCACGACACGGCCAACTCCATTGCCACGGTGGTTGCCACCAAGGTATTGACCCCGCGTCAGGCCGTGCTCATGGCGGCCATCACCAACATGATCGGCGCGCTGATGGGCACCGCCGTTGCCCTGACCATTGCCGAGGGACTGGTCGATTCGAGCCTGGTGCAGGATGGCGGGATTTTTCTCGCCAGCGCCCTGCTGGGGGCATGCATCTGGAATCTGATCACGTGGTGGTGGGGCCTGCCTTCCAGCTCCAGCCACGCCCTGGTGGGTGGCTTGGTTGGCGCTGCCCTGGCCGGCAGCAGCAACAATGCCCATGCGGTGATCTGGTGGCAGGCCAATGATGCGTCTTGGTGGCTGGCCAAAGGCGTGCTGCCCAAGGTTGTCATTCCCATGGTGGCTTCGCCCTTGCTCGGCTTCATCATGGCCTTTGTGTTGATGGTGGCGCTGTACATATTCTTGTTCTGGTGCTCGCGGCGCCTGGGTCTGCTGAACCGGTTGGGGCGCACCCCGTTCGTGAACTCCTTTTTTGGCAAGTCGCAGATTCTGTCCGCAGCTGTCATGGGCCTGTCGCACGGCATGAATGATGCGCAGAAAACCATGGGTATCGTGGCGCTGGCGCTGGCCGGAGCGACTGCCGCCGGCACCTTGGATTCATTGCCATCCTGGCTGTCCTTCCTGCGCATTCCCGAGTCCACCGACGGCGGTTTCGACATCCCCTCATGGGTCATTGTGTTGTGCGCACTGGTCATGGCCGCCGGCACTGCTGGTGGCGGCTGGCGCATCATCACCACGCTGGGCCACAAGATGGTCAGGCTGCACCCCATCAATGGTTTTGCTGCCGAAACCAGTTCCGCCATGGTGATTCTCGCGGCCTCGCTGTTTGGCATTCCGGTGTCGACGACGCATTGTGTCTCTTCCGCCATCATGGGCGTGGGCGCAGCGAAGCGCTTCAGCGCCATTCGCTGGACGGTGGTCGAGCGCATGGTCTGGGCCTGGATCCTGACCCTGCCGATTACCGCCGTGTTCGCCTATTTCATGTTCGTGCTGTTTGACACCTTGAGCTGATCTGGCCGCCAACAGGCCACGCCAGCCATCCGCGGCCCTTGTTCGGCCAGGTTCCGACTTGTCCAGATTCTGGAAATGGGATGTTCAGATTCTGGAATCAGACTTCTCATGACACTCGATGTGTTGGCGCACAAGTTGCAGCCAGTCTTGCGCTTGCTTTATATCCTATTGATATTATTATATTAAAGGACTTTTTTGCAAAATCATCATGCATTGGCATGAGTTTTGCTTATTAATATTCAGTCAAACTTCGCAACGGAGAACAACATTGCTCTTGGCCTCAATCCAAAGCCCATTATTCGAGCTGCTGGTACGCTTTACGGTCGACGTGATCGCCATGCTGCTGCTGATTTTCGGCATGTATTATCGGCGCCACCACGACAAGGAACTCGTGACCACGGCGGCAATGTTCAACTTCGCCGTGTTCTCGGTGCTGATCATTCTGTCCTCTGTCGAATTCGGCGTGGCCGTCGGTTTCGGACTGTTCGCGATCCTGGCCCTGTTCCGGCTGCGCTCCGAGCAGTTCGACAAGATCGAAATCAGCTACTTCTTCGGCAGCGTCGCGATTGCAGTCATCTGCTCGATACAGGGCACCACCCTTCCCCTGGTCATCACCGTAGTCGGGTTTTTACTGCTCGGCGCTTACATGCTGGATCATCCGCGCGTCCTGGATTCGGTCGACGGCATCAAGATTACACTCGACCAAATCGACGGCCACGCTCTCTCCGACGTCAATACGATGCGCGCCGATCTCACCCGGCGCCTGGGCGTGGAGGTAATCTACTACAGGATCATTTCGTTCGACTACGTCAATGACACGGCGCGCATCAATGTTTTTTACAAAAGACAACAAGATACGGCACGAGCCCATGTTTCTTACAGGAACCAATAAGATGTCGATCAAGCAAGACGAAACACCATTGCAACTGGTGTCGCCGCTGCAAGGCGATGCCGCCGCGCGCGCAAGCCTGGCAGCCACGAACGACGCCACAACCGAGCCGGCGACAGCTCCGGAATGGCTGCTGCAACCCTTCCAGCCGATCAGCCTCACTCAGCTCAACGCCAAGGCCGACATGCTGCGTCGTCAGGACAACAAATATGTGCTTTCCGCAACCACACTCAAGCAGGCCGTGGCCGAGCTGGCGCCCCACTTCAACATCCTGGAGATCGAAGGGCGGCGCGACTTTACTTACGAGACCTGCTATTTCGATGATGCCTCCCGGACGAGTTATTTTGACCATCATCGCGGCCGGCGCAAGCGCTGCAAGGTACGCATGCGCAAATACGTTGACACTGGACTGTGCTACGTCGAGGTCAAGCTCAAGGCCAAGCGCGGCATCACCGTCAAGAAGCGGCTGCCCTGCGCGCCGGAGCAGTATGGAACGCTGAATGCACCCGCCCATGCCTTCATCAACTCTGTTTACAAGGAGCGCTACAAGCGTGACTTCGACCAGGCGCTCGAACCAGTCATCGATATGCGCTATCAGCGAGTGACACTGGTTGCCAAACAGGGTGGCGAGCGCATGACCATTGATTTCGCCCTGCAGTTCACGGGCCTGGCGGCAGAGCGCACCGTCGATGAGCAAATCTTTGTGCTGGAGACCAAATCCGCCAACGGCAATGGCATTGCCGACAAGATTCTGCGCATGCTGCACCAGCACCCGACGCGGCGCTGCTCGAAATACTGTGTTGGCATGGCTGCGCTGCAGCAAGTACCCAAGTACAACAAATTCCTGGTCGCGCTGCGCAAGCTTGACATCGTGCCGGCCTTCGACAGCGATCGGCAGGTGGCAATGAGCAGTAATCGCACAGCAACGGCTCGGGCGGCTGCGCCTGTACTGGAGCCGGTGACGGGCGGCAATTACCGCAGACAGCTGGCATGCGAGGCATGCTGACCATGATGCCTCAGGTGCCGGCAAGCCGATTTGCCCGGCCGGCCGGAGAAGCGGAAGCGCCGCTGGCCTCGCGTTTCCCGTCTCCCGCTGGTTGGCGATTCGTGCATGTTGGCCTGCCTGCGGGCACGCTATGCGCATACAGAACACTTTCGGAGCATGATATTGAGCAAGATGCGAATTCTGGTTGTAGATGACGAAGACAGCATTCGATTCGGCATGCGCGACTTTCTGGAGGGGCGCGGCTATGCCGTTCTAGAGGCCAGCAGTTGTCAGGAGGCCCAAGCCGTATTCGAAGCCTCACCGCCGGACGCCGCAGTCATCGACTATCGGCTGCATGACGGCACGGCCATGGATTTGCTGCGCAGCTTCAAGCAACTGGATGCCGACGTGCCGCTGGTCGTGCTGACCGCTTATGGCTCGATCGAGCTTGCCGTACAGGCCGTCAAGGAAGGTGCGGAACATTTCTTGACCAAGCCGATCGAATTGCCGACGCTGCTTACCATATTGCAACGCCTGTTGAACAACAGGCGACTGCAGCGCCAGCAACAGGCCATCGAGAGCCGCGAACAGCGGGACCTGCTGGATCCGTTGGCGGGAAACAGTCCCGCCATCAAGGCATTGGCAAGGCAGGTGAAGAAAGTGTTGGCCGCCGAAAGCCCGATCCTGATTCTTGGTGAAACCGGCACCGGCAAGACCCTGCTCGCCAAGTGGCTGCATCGACACGGGCCACGGGCCGACGAGCCGTTCGTGGACTTGAATTGCGCCGGGCTGATGCCGGATTTCCTGGAAACCGAGCTGTTCGGCCACGAAAAAGGCGCTTTTACCGGCGCCACGACAAACAAGAAGGGGATGCTCGAGATCGCCAATGGTGGCACGGTCTTTCTCGATGAAATCGGCGATGTCGATGCCAGGGTGCAGCCCAAGCTG